>JAGTVD010000330.1 GCA_018224505.1 Desulfatitalea sp.
ACCATCATAGGAGGAAGCACCGCCAAAGCGGTTGGCGCCGCCATGCAGATAGACATATACCGGCAGGTCCCTTTGGGCATTGTTGGGCCGATAAACGTCCAGGTAAAGACAATCCTCGCCACCGATGATTTCGCCGCTGGCATGCCAAGTCGGCGACATGCCTGCCTGGGTGCATACCTGCTTTCGTTCCGTGGCTGCCAATGTCCCGCTCCATGGGGCCGGATCTTGCGGCGCCTTCCAGCGCAACGCATCCACTGGCGGTTCCGCAAAGGGAATGCCGTAATAGACGACTGCTCGATCGGTCTGCACACCGGTCAAGGCTCCCGAACTCGTCTGCACAAGTGTAGGGTTGGGCGGTGGCGGATCATTGGAGGATGAGGAGCAACCGAGCATCACGAGCGTCAAGAGGTACACTGCGCTCCACACAATACCGAACGTTTTCCGCTTGTGCATCATCTTATTCTCTCCTTCTCTTTGAGGATGTGCGTAATCCGGCACGGCCGGATTGGTTATGGAAGCCTAACCCACATAGCAAAAAGCCGTGACGCGGACAGCCCTGTCGCCGGAGCTGACAAAGGCGCAACCCACTCCTGCGCTTTGGCCTGTTGCCATTCTTGAACGAATAGATTTTCGACGAACGTAAAGGAAGCCTTAAGGTTATACGTCAGGACGCTAAAACATATGGGAGGATAATGTCAACAGTTTTCTGATAGGCCTAACCTTGTTCGACGATGCTGTACGACATCACCACAATTCAAATGAAGCGATCGTCTATTTCATGGCGCTGAACGGTTAGTGATTTACGACGTGCGCAGCTGTTCGATGAGGCTGACCATATCCTCGGGCAACGGTGCCTCGAATGTCATCGTCTCGCCGGTGAGGGGGTGGGCGAAACGGAGTTGGGCGGCGTGCAGCATCTGGCGTTCGACTTTGTTCAAGATCGAGTACAGCTGCTCATATTGCCTGGCCCATGACAGCGATGCCCGCCGGCCATAAACCGGATCGCCGATGATGGGGTGTCCGATGGCCTGACAGTGTACACGAATCTGGTGGGTACGGCCGGTTTTGAGGTCGAACGCCAGCAACGTGGCATACCCGCCGAACCGTTCACGCACAGACCATAAGGTGCAGGCAGAGCGCCCCCCCGCATGGACCACGGCCATGCGCTTGCGATCCACCGGGTGCCGGCCGATGGGCAGGTCGATGGTGCCGCTCGTTTCGCCGGGAGATCCCCAAACCAGGGCCAGGTAGCGTTTTTGTATGTGGCGCGCTTTGAATTGGTGGGATAACGCTTGGTGGGCGACATCGTTTTTGGCCACCACCATGACACCGGAGGTGTCCTTGTCCAGTCGGTGAACGATCCCCGGCCGCCGCTGGCCGCCGATGCCTTCCAGGTCGGGGCAATGATGCAGCAGGGCATTGACCAGCGTTCCGCTGGCATGCCCGGCGGCTGGGTGAACCACCAGGCCGGCCGGTTTGTAGACGACGATCAAGCTGGCGTCCTCGTAGAGAATGGTCAAAGGAAGCGGTTCCGGGACCAGATCGGAGGCCGCTGGCGCCGGGACCACCCCCTGGACGATGTCGCCGGCTTTGACCCGGTAGCTGGGCTTGTGGGCCGTCCCATGGACATGGATGATCCCCTGACGAACCAGCGCGGCGGCCCGGGAGCGGGAACACTGCGGCAGATAGATCGAAATGAAAGTGTCCAGGCGCACGCCGGCATCCGGGTCGGCGACAACCCGATGGAAGATACTTTGATCGGCGGGAAACGAGGATGGGGAGATGTTACGCTTCGTCTTCTTCGGGGGCAAAGAACCCTTCGATCTCGGCGGAGACCGTCTTTTCATCCACCTTGCGGGCGGTGGACAACTCCTTGATCAAAAGGGTGTGCGCGGTATCGTATAGCTTGCGCTCACCAAAGGAGAGATCTTTGGTGCCTTTGAGCAGGGAAAGATCCCGAAACACTTCAGCCACCTCATACAAGGACCCGGTTTTGATTTTGTCCATGTATTCCCGGTAACGGCGGTTCCAGGTCTGGTTGTCCATGGCCAGGTCGCGGCGGGCTTTGATCACATCCATTATCTTGGGGATCTCGGTATCACCGATCACATCCCGCAAGCCCACCGACGCGACGTTGGCAATCGGAATCATGATAACCATATTGTTTTCAAGGATCTTCATGATGTAAAAATCATGCTTCTCCCCGTTGACCACACGGCTCTCGATGGCTTCGATACGCCCCACACCATGGGCGGGGTATACGGCCAGATCACCCACCTTGAAACTCATCGCTGGGGCATTCTGGGAATCAATATTGTTCTCGTCCGGCTTTACCATAAGCAGATCACAATCGTTGTATTGTATCGCGGCAACGCATTCGTAAGTACTGATAATATTAACATCGTCCGGATAAACTTGCAACTAAAAAGGATCGGCCCGCAAAGGCCGATCCTTTCTGATGTTGCTTAAATTGCTTGTGATCGCTGATGAATTAAATCAGGAATGGCACCATGAGCAAGGCCACCACGTTGAGGATCTTGATCATGGGGTTGATTGCCGGGCCGGCCGTATCTTTGTACGGGTCGCCGACGGTATCACCGGTAACGGCTGCTTTGTGGGCATCGCTGCCCTTGCCGCCCAGATGACCGTCCTCGATGTATTTCTTGGCATTGTCCCAAGCCGCGCCACCGGTGGTCATGGAGATGGCCACGAAAAGACCGGTCACGATGCTACCGATGAGCAAGCCGCCCAGGGCAACCGGCCCCAGGATAAAACCGACCAGAACCGGTGCGACAACCGGCAGCAGGGCGGGTATCATCATCTCCTTGAGGGCGAACTTGGTGACGATGTCCACACATGCACCGTAATCGGGTTTACCGGTGCCTTCCATGATGCCCGGGATTTCACGGAACTGACGACGCACTTCTTCGACAACGGCGCCGCCGGCGTTACCCACGGCTTTCATGGCGATGGAGGCGAACAGGTAGGGCAGCAGGCCGCCGATGAACAGACCGATAACGACCCGCACATCGGACAGGTTGAAAATGAGCTCCTTGGCGGCGCCCAGGATTTTGAACTCTTCCACATAGGCGGTAAAAAGCACCAGCGCGGCCAGACCGGCGGAACCGATGGCGTAGCCTTTGGTGACGGCCTTGGTGGTGTTGCCCACTGCATCCAGAGGATCGGTGACGGCGCGGACGCTCTCATCCATGTTGGCCATTTCGGCGATACCACCGGCATTGTCGGTGATGGGGCCGTAAGCGTCGATGGCGATGACCATACCGGTCATGGAGAGCATGGACATGGCGGCCATGGCGATGCCGTACAGACCGGCAAACTGGTTGGCCAGAAAGATGGCCAGACAGATGGCCAGCACCGGGGCGGCGGTGGACTGCATGGAGACGGCCAGACCGGCGATGATGTTGGTGCCGTGACCGGTGGTGGAGGCGTCGGCAATGGCTTTCACCGGGGCATATTTACCAGTGTAGTATTCGGTGATGATAACGATCACAACGGTCAAAACCAGACCGATCAGGGTGGACAAGTAGATGTTCATGGCGCTGAGCGTACCCAGATCGGCCATGTAGTGGTTGCAGGCATAGTAGAAGGCGATGGCGGCGATAATGGCAGCGCCGAACATGCCTTTGTAGAGGGCGCCCATGACATACTCATTTTTGCCCAAGCGCACAAAGAAAATGGCAATGATGGAGGCGATGATGGAGATGGCGCCCAGAACCATCGGGAACTCGGTTGCCATGAGCACTTCGGGGAACAGCAGGTTGCCGATGAGCATGGCGGCAACGGCGGTCACCGCGTAAGTCTCGAACAAGTCGGCCGCCATACCGGCGCAGTCACCCACGTTGTCACCCACGTTGTCGGCGATGACGGCGGGGTTGCGGGGGTCGTCTTCGGGAATTCCCGCTTCCACTTTGCCCACCAGGTCGGCGCCCACGTCAGCGCCCTTGGTAAAGATACCACCGCCCAAACGGGCGAAGATGGAGATCAAGCTGCCACCAAAGCCGAGGGCCACCAGCGCGATGACCGCATCTTTGGGGGTAATGCCCATGCTGATCAGCACGGTGTAGTAACCGGCCACGGCGGTCAGGGCCAGGCCCGCCACCATCATACCGGTAACCGAACCGCCTCTGAAAGCCATGTTCAGGCCGGCGGCCATGCCTTTCTTGGCGGCTTCCGCGGTGCGCACGTTGGCGATAACCGACACCCGCATGCCGATGTAACCGGCCATGAAGGATGCCAAGGCGCCAATCAGAAAACCAATGGCGGTCGTGAAATTCATGGCAATGGCAATGATTACAAAAAGGATGGCGCCGGTGATCCCCATGGATTTCATCTGGCGGTTGAGGTAGGCGATGGCGCCTTCCTTGATGGCGTTGGCGATCTCCTGCATCTTGGCGTCACCCGCCGGGGCACTCTTCACGATGGCGGCCAAGATGATGGCAAACACCACGCCTACCAAACCAACGATTGTGCATACGAGCGAAATATTATTCGCAATAAAGTCCATTCTCTCCTCCATTTACGGTTTAACGTGGATTCTGATTGTATCTGTTCATCCCGTGTGTCGTGCCTTTGGTCAAGATGGCCGTAATCGCTTCGCTTGCGGTCCGGAGCAGTTCATCCAGTGCTTGTTTCTCGTCCGGGTCGAATGTACCCAGCACATGGCCGACCACATCCCTGTTGCCCGCGGAACGACCGACCCCGATGCGCACTCGTACAAAATCGCCGCTGCCAAAGGCATCCATGATCGATCTTATACCCTTATGTCCCCCATCCCCTCCTTTCTCCTTAATTTGTAATCTCTGAAAAGCCAGGTCGATATCATCATGCACAACAATCATTGCCTGGCGTTGAATCCTGAAATAGTCGGCCAGCGCACGCAAGGGCGGGCCGCTGCGATTCATGTAAGCCTGGGGTTTGGCGAGCAGTACCCCAACCCCTCCGATGGTTCCCCGACCATACAGCACATCGAATTTGCGTTTGGTAACCGCTATTCGCCCCACGGACGCCAAAGCGTCGAGAGTCATGAATCCCGCGTTGTGACGCGTTTCCGCATATTCCGGACCCGGATTGCCAAGCCCGGCCACCAGATACACACCCTGTTCCGACATGGCCTGTGTACGGTCTCACTGGTTGAGGCAACAAATCACGATTCGTCACCACCCGCCTCGGCGCCTTCGTCCCCTTGCGCTTCAGCTGCTTCACCCTCTTCCGCTTCGCCTTCGTCCTCTGCCTCCTCCCGCTGCGGGCTGGCCAGGGCCAGGATGGTGAAGTTGACGTCATGGGGGATCTCCACCCCACCACTGGTGGGGATATCCTCAACATGCACGGAATCACCGATTTCGAGATCGGTGATGTCAATGGTGATGCTGTCGGGAATCTGGTTCGGCAGGCAAAAGACCTCCAGTTCGCGACGAATGATCTCCAGGGTACCCCCCTCTTCAACGCCTTTGGCATTGCCGGTCGTCACGACCGGGACATTGACGCGGATTTTACGGTCCATGGCCACTTCGTACAGATCCAAATGCAATAACGCCCGCGAGACGGGATTCGATTGCATTTCCTTGATCATCACCGTTTTGGACTGGGCACCGTCGTCGATGTGCAGATCGAACACCGAACGCCCCAACCCGCCTTTTTTAAGAATGTTTTCCAGATCCCGGACGGCGATGGAAATCATGGTGGAAGTGATTTTGGGTCCGTAGAGCACAGCCGGCACCCGCCCCTGGCTCCGCAAAACACGAGCTGGACCGTTGCCCTTGCTGCTTCGGGTTTCGGCATTGAGTACAATGTTATCCAAAGAAATATCCTCCTTCTTTCAAATCCTGACAGGTTAAACGAATAGGGATGTCACCGAATCGCCCCGATTGCTTCGAATGATGGCTTCGCCCACCAGATCGGCAATGGACAGCACTTTAATTTTTTCGCACGTCGCGGCTTCGGGTGATAACGGAATGGTATCGGTGACAACAAGGCTTTGCAATTCCGACGACTGGATGCGCCCGATGGCCGGCCCCGACAACACGGGATGGGCGCAGCAGGCATGAACCTCGAGGGCGCCGTTTTGCAGCAGCACCCCCACAGCCTCGGTCATGGTGCCGGCGGTGTCCACCATATCATCCAGAATAATGGCCACCTTGCCGCGCACATCACCGATTACCGCCATGGCCTTGGCCTCGTTGGGGGCCGTACGGCGCTTGTCCACAATGGCCAAACTGGCCTGCAAGCGCTTGGCAAAAGCCCGTGCGCGTTCCACGCCGCCGGCGTCCGGGGAGACCACCACAATATCGTTGGTAAAGCAGTTGCGAATATACTTGAGAATGACCGGCGCCGCAAACAGATTGTCCACCGGAATATTGAAAAAGCCTTGAATCTGGCCGGCATGCAAATCCAATGTGATCAGGCGGTCGGCACCGGCTGTGGTGATCAGATCAGCCATCAGTTTGGCGCTGATAGGCACGCGGGGCGCCACCTTTTTATCTTGCCGGGCATATCCGTAGTAGGGAATGACAGCTGTGATGTGGCTGGCCGAGGCGCGCTTCATGGCATCGAGCATCAGCAACAGCTCGACCAGATTGTTGTTCACCGGGCAGCAAGTGGATTGTACAATGAAGACATCCTTGGTACGCACATTGTCATCGATTTCAATTTGGATCTCGCCGTCGCTGAAGGTGGTCACCTTGGCGCCGCCCAGGGGCATTTTAAGGTATTCGCAGATTTTTTTGGCCAGCGCAGGGTTGGAATTGCCGGCAAAAATCCAAAAATCGTTGAGTGTTCTGCTTGACACGGTGGTTATGTCTCCCTCGAGCGAAAGGCTGAAAGAAAGGTTGGCTGGGGCGGGAGGATTCGAACCTCCGAATGCAGGAACCAAAATCCTGTGTCTTACCGCTTGACGACGCCCCAGCAAAGATCTCCCGAATACGATCGCCGACGTCCCTTCGTCACGCCAGCAACCGGGTGGCGAACACTTGCCATTCCCGCTGTTGACCAAGCACTGCCTTGGCCCTCGATGCACCCGCCGTATCGGCGAACAATCCGAACACCGCCGAGCCGCTGCCGGTCATCAGCGCGCCGATGGCGCCCTGTTGGATCAAGGCATGTTTGACATCGGCGATGGCCGGAAAGCGGTCGCCCACCCCTGACTCCAAATCGTTATGCAAATGGTGAGTCGGGCTAAAACTTCCATTATTAAAGGGAAAGTACCTAAGTTTTTTTTTCGATTTTGTCAATGCCAAATTGAGGTTTTTGAATACCCGGGCCGTGGATAAACCAAAGCCGGGGTAGACCAGCACCACATCCATGGCCGGCAGACCGGTGTATGGGGATAGCTGTTCGCCGATTCCGGTGACCAGCGATGGACGCCCATGGATGAAAAATGGCACATCGGCGCCCAAGGAAAGGGCCAGCGCATGCATCCGTCCAGCATCGAACGGATGGCCATGGAAGGCATTGAGCCCTTTGAGCACAGCCGCCGCATCGCTACTGCCGCCTCCCAGGCCGGCCCCCACGGGAATGGTTTTGTCGAGCTGAATGGCGACGCTCACAGGCGTCCGATCCGTATCGCGGGCCAGGGCCTGATTGAAACAATTGGCCGCCTTGAGGGCCAGATTGGTGGCATCGTTGGGCACATCCGGATGGGAACAGCGGACCGTATTGCTATCCCCCCCCAATTCCAGGACCAACCGATCATAAAGGCCCACGCCGCACATCAGCGAACACAACTCATGGTAGCCATCGGGCCGGCGGCCAACGACCCTCAGAAACAGGTTGATTTTTGCCGGCGTCAGCAATTCCACCGGAGATGCTACCCCTTTTCCTTTACATAGAGCATGCGCAGCTCGTAGAGAATATTCTTCAATATATTCTCCTCATCACTGGTCAGGTTGCCGCGGGTCTTCTCTTCCAGCATGGCAATCAGGTCGATGGTCTGTTTGGCCAAGGCCAAATTTTTCGTCTTTTGGCCTGACGCCGGATCCTCGAGGAGCCCGAGCTGTAACAACGCGGTGGAGTTGATCGACAATATGAAGGTGGCAAAGTCGATCTTGGGCAGCGCATAGCTTTTTGGGGATGCGCCCCCTTCCGCGGCGGACCGGGTTTCGGCCGCCTCCGTCTGTTTTCCGTCCTTGCGCTCTTCAGTCATTCGCCTCTCCTGTGTGTTTTATCAGTGTCCATCCAGAAATAGGCAAATTTGGTCGAGATCAAGGCATGCGAAAATTTTTACCGCAGGCATATGGTTGATATTCCGAGGATAAAATTTTTCGCATAACACAGATATCGGACAAATGGGCCATTTATGGATGGGCACTTATTAGAATTCCAGAGGGGTGACCGTCTTGACGGTACGCAGGCCGCGCAGCGCCTCGATCACCTCCGCTGGAATCGGCGTATCGGTGCATAAAAAGATGATGTTGCGGTCCCCGCCGGTCTCCTGGCCCACCTGCATGCGCGCAATGTTGATATTGTGCTTGCCGAGCATCGTGCCGATTTCACCAATGGAACCGGGCACATCCTGGTTGTGGATCAGTGCCATATGCCCCAGGGGAATCATCTCCAGGCGGAAGGTGTTGATGCGCACCACCCGGGTGTCCTGCTTGCCGAAAACGGTGCCCGCGACTTCGCTGTCACCCTCGGTGGTCACCAACTTTGTGCTGATCAGATAGGTATATTCCTCATGGCTGGCCACGGTCGCTTCGGTGACCTTGATGCCCCGCTGGTTGGCCAGCACATGGGCATTTACAAAATTGACCACTTCCTTGACCATGGGGGTCAACAATCCTTTGAGCAACGCGGTGGTAATCGGCGACAAATCGATCCCCTTGAAATCGCCATAGTATTCGATCACCATCTCTTTGGGCGCCCCTTTGATCAGTTGGGCCTGCAACAACCCCAACTGCTCGGCCAGCTTGAGGTAGGGGCCAATCTTTTCCAACAGTTCTCCAGTCACGGATGGAACATTGACCGCATTGACGATGGTGCCGCTGGTCAGATAGTCGATGATCTGCCGGGCCACCATCACCGCCACATTGGACTGGGCCTCAGCGGTGGAGGCACCCAGATGAGGCGTGCAGATCACCTGGTCCAGAGCCAGCAGGGGATTGTCGCCCGGCGGTTCGGTCTCGAACACATCCAAGGCCGCACCGGCCACCTTGCCGGATACGATGGCGTCGTAGAGGTCGGTTTCGTTGATGATGCCTCCGCGGGCACAGTTGATCACCATCACGCCCGTCTTCATTTGGGCAAACGCCTCTTTGGTGATCAAGTTATTTGTGGTCTTGAGCTTGGGCACATGCACCGTGATGTAATCGGCTTGTTTGTAGAGCTCTTCCAGGGTAACCGCCTCATAACCGTCACTGGTGATCTTTTCAGGGGGCACGAACGGGTCGTAGATGATGATCCGCATGCGCAGTCCCCGACCCCGGTCGGCCACAATGGCGCCGATCTTGCCGTAACCGATCACGCCCAAAGTTTTCTGGTATAACTCACGGCCCTGCAGACTCTTTTTTTCCCAGCGCTGGGCCTTGAGCGATGCCGTGGCGGCGGGGATGTTGCGGCTCAGGGCCAGCATCATGGCAATGGCATGCTCGGCCGTGGTAACCACGTTGCCGGTGGGGGTGTTCATCACCACAATCCCGCGGCTGGTGGCGGCAGGGATATCCACGTTGTCCAGACCAATGCCGGCCCGGCCGACCACTTTCAAGTTGGGGGCCGCTTGCAGCAAGTCCTCGGTCACCTTGGTCGCACTACGAATGGCCAAACCGTCATACTCGCCGATAATGGCCTTGAGTTCTTCGGGCTTCAGACCGGTCTTCACGTCCACCTCAATGCCTTCAGCGTCCCGGAACATCTGGACGCCCACCTCCCCCAAATTGTCGCTCACTAACACTTTCATCCTGGTATCCCTTCCCGATTAAACGCTCTGGGGATGCACCCGGCACCCCCAATTGATGGTAAGCCCTACTGGCGACGCCCAGCCGACTGTCGGGCGTTGGCGCTGAGCATATCGCCCGGCGGCATTGTTTTGCAGCGCCGTGGGTAGCCGCTGTACCGATTCTCTATCATGAGAAAAGAGTATATCCTGCAGCCGTTGCGGCTCCGTATAAACAAATTGGGTCATATTATTGAAAAACAGTGGGATATTCAAGACCAAATGCGCCAATGGTCAGGGTGATTGCATGTACCCCCAAAGAGATCGCGCGGCGTGCCGTTGTGGTCGTTAAGCCGGTGCACCCGGTAGCTGGGGTGGGGCGCTGCGCCAATGGCCACCCCTTGTTGCCAAATCAGCCGGACTCTGTTATGCCCCGGCGCACTGCCCAAGCACTCTCCAAAGACGAGGTGAGGTCCATGCTCATTACCGAAATTCTGGCGCGCAATGGTCGCATGTATGGGGATGAAACCGCTTTGATCGAACGGGACCCCGCCCAAAACCGCCGGACCACCCTGACCTGGCGCGCCTTTGACGCCCAGGCCAACCAACTGGCCCGGGCGTTGCTGGCCGCCGGTGTCACCAAAGGGGACCGAGTGGTTCACCTGATGACCAACTGCATCGAGTGGCTGCCCATCTATTTTGGCATCCTGCGCAGCGGCGCCATTGCGGTACCGCTCAACTTTCGTTTCACGGCCGCCACCATTGCGCGCTGCGTCACACAGGCCGAAGCCCGGGTAATGGTCTTCGGGCCGGAGTTCATCGAACGGATCGAAGCGGTCCGGGACCGGTTGGACCGTTCGGTGGGCCATTATGTTTTCGTCGGCCCGGCGGCCCAGTGCCCTGCCTTCGCACAACCTTACGATGCCTTCATCGAGCACCAGCCTGGCCACGACCCGGGGATTGCCCTGGCCATCACCGATGCCGCCGCGCTCTATTTCACCTCCGGCACCACCGGCACGCCCAAAGGGGCGCTATTGACCCATCGCAACCTGGAGGCGGCCTGCATTGTGGAAAACCACCACCACCGACAGACCCATGCAGACAACTTTCTGTGTTTACCGCCGCTGTATCACACCGGTGCCAAGATGCACTGGTTCGGTAACTTCATCGTGGGTGCGCGGGCGGTCATTCTCAAGGGGATCGAACCCCGCTGGATCATCGAAGCGGTTTCCGAAGAACAGGTCACCGTAGTGTGGCTGCTGGTGCCGTGGGCCATGGACATTCTGTTCGCCATTGAAAGCGGTGAACTCAAATTACGCAATTACAATCTGGACCAATGGCGCCTGATGCACATTGGCGCCCAGCCGGTGCCGCCCAGCCTGATCAAGGAGTGGCTCAGGATTTTTCCCCATCACCAGTATGACACCAATTACGGCCTGACCGAATCCACCGGGCCGGGCTGTGTCCATTTGGGCGTGGACAACATCCACAAAGTGGGCGCCATCGGACGACCTGGTTTCGACTGGGAGTTCGCCATCGTCGACGACCACCTTGAAGCGGTACCCGACGGGGTGCCGGGAGAATTGGTGATTCGGGGACCTGGCATCATGCGAGAGTATTATCGCAACGCCGAAGCCACGGCCGAAGCGCTCCGAAACGGCTGGCTGCTCACCGGAGATATCGCCCGGCTGGACCAGGACGGTTTCATTTGGCTGGTGGACCGGAAGAAGGATGTGATCATTACGGGGGGTGAAAATGTCTACCCCGTTGAAATCGAAGATTTTCTGCAGGCCCATCCCAAGATCCAGGATGTGGCCGTCATCGGCCTGCCCAGCCTGCGCTTGGGTGAAATTGCCACGGCCATCATTCGCATCAAACCAGGCCAGGCATTGAGCAAGGAAGAGGTGCGCGAGTTCTGCGAATCCCTGCCCCGTTACAAACGGCCGCGCAAAATCTTTTTCGATGACGTACCGCGCAACCCCACCGGCAAAATCGAAAAGCCGAAGCTGCGTGAAAAATTCGCCGGCGCCAAGGAGAGTTTTCAAATATAAAAACCAAGTGCCCGGCACCCCACCATTCTCCACCAACCCAATAACCGACCAACCGATCAACCAAACAAAAAAAACCCGCCGTGCCATAAGGCTCGGCGGGTTGTGTTGTTATCAGCTATTGCGGCCGCAAACTACTTCTTATCCTCTTTGACTTCCTCGAAGTCGGCATCCACCACATCCTCGTCCGGCTGGGCGCCACCGGAGGACTGGCCCTGTGTTTCGGCGCCCTCCTGTGCCTGTTCGCTCTGGGCGGACTGCTGATAGATGGCTTCGGCCAGTTTGTGGGATACCTGGGTAAGGGCTTCGCTCTTGGCACGAATATCGTCCGTATTCTCCCCTTCCATGGCCTTTTTCAGATCGGCCACGGCCCCTTCGACTTTCGAACGGGTGTCGGCATCCACCTTCTCGCCCAGGTCCTTGATGGACTTTTCGGTGGAATAGATCAGGCTGTCGGCATGGTTGCGGGCCTCGACCAACTCTTTCTTCTTTTTGTCCTCCTCGGCATGCAACTCGGCGTCCTTGACGGCCTGATCGATCTCTTCCTTGCTCATGCCGCTGGAGGCGGTGATCTTGATGGACTGCTCCTTGTTAGTGGCCATATCCTTGGCCGAAACACTTACAATGCCGTTGGCGTCGATATCGAAGGTCACCTCGATCTGGGGCACGCCCCGCGGTGCCGGCGGAATACCCACCAGTTCAAAACGTCCCAGGGTCTTGTTGTTGTGGGCCATTTCACGCTCGCCCTGAAGGACGTGGATCGACACCGCCGGCTGGCTGTCAGCCGCCGTGGAGAACGTCTGGCTCTTGCGTGTGGGGATGGTGGTGTTCTTCTCGATCAGACGGGTCATGACGCCGCCCAAGGTTTCAATCCCCAGCGACAGCGGGGTGACGTCCAGCAGCAGAACATCCTTTACGTCCCCTTTGAGCACGCCCCCCTGGATGGCCGCGCCCAGCGCCACCACTTCATCGGGGTTCACGCTGCGATTGGGCTCCTTGCCGAAGAACTTGCGCACACGCTCCTGCACGGCCGGCATACGGGTCATGCCGCCGACGAGGATCACCTCGTTGATGTCCGACGCTTTTAAACCCGCATCCTTCATTGCCATGCGGCAGGGTCCTTCCAGCTTGTCCAGCAGATCGCCCACCAGGGCTTCGAGCTTGGAACGGCCGATCTTTATGTTCAGGTGCTTGGGACCGCTGGCATCGGCAGTGATAAACGGCAGGTTGACATCTGTTTCCATGGAGGTGGAGAGTTCCATTTTGGCCTTCTCGGCCGCCTCCTTCAAGCGCTGCAACGCCATCTTGTCGTTGCGCAAATCGATCCCCTGGTCTTTTTTGAACTCCGTAGCCAGGTAGTCGATCAAGCGCAAGTCGAAATCCTCGCCGCCCAAGTGCGTGTCGCCGTTGGTGGACTTGACTTCGAATACCCCCTCACCGATCTCCAGGATGGAGATATCAAAGGTGCCGCCGCCCAGATCGAATACGGCGATCTTCTCCTCGCGCCGTTTGTCCAGCCCATAGGCCAGCGATGCGGCCGTGGGTTCATTGATGATTCGCATTACGTTCAGTCCGGCAATTTTGCCCGCATCCTTGGTCTCCTGACGCTGGCTGTCGTTGAAATAGGCCGGCACCGTAATAACGGCATCCGTAATGGTCTCTCCCAGGTAGTCTTCCGCGTACTTTTTGATATAGGATAAAATAAAAGAGGAAATTTCAGCCGGACTGTACTGTTTTCCCCGCATGTTGATGCGCACATCGTCATTGTCGGCCCGCTCGATCTTGTACGGCAGTACCTTCAGGTCGGCCTGCACCACGGGGGAACTGTATTTTCGCCCAATCAGACGCTTGACGCCAAAAACGGTGTTTTCCGGGTTGGTGATCGACTGCCGCTTGGCAATCTGCCCCACCAACCGCTCGCCACTCTCCGAGATGGCAACGATGGAAGGCGTCGTTCGCCCGCCATCGGGGTTGGTGATCACCTTGGATTCACTGCCTTCCATGATTGCCACACATGAGTTGGTTGTTCCCAAATCAATCCCGATAATCTTGCCCATTTGATCTCCTCCTTGCATATTAATCCATCGAAATTAGACTTCATTTCGTTATTTAGTCGTTGTTTGGTCCATTGTCCGCGGGAATTTTTGAGACGGTCACCAGCGCGGGGCGCAGCAACCGTTCGTGAATCAAGTACCCCTTTTGCAACTCATCCACCACCGTATTCGGGGGATGATCCGCCATCTCGGTTTGCATCATGGCCTGGTGGAAGGTGGGGTCGAAAGGCGCCCCCAAAGATGTTATGGGTGTCACGTGATGCCGGGCCAGGATTTTCAAAGTCTCGTCAAGGGTCAGATGAACGCCCTGCAACAACGGATCGTCCTGGGGATAACGCTCCGCCGCCGACGCGATGGCCCGCTCCAGGTTATCCACCACCAATAGCAGCTCTTTGGCCAATTTTTCGTTGGCATACTTGACCACTTCCTGCACTTCACGCGCGGTTCGTTTTTTGTAGTTTTCAAACTCGGCCGAGAGGCGCAGCAAACGGTCGTAATGCTCTTTGGCTTGTTCTTCAGCCGCGGCCAATTTCGCGGACAATGCATCTTCAGAGGGGGTTTCGGAAGCACCCTCGGGCAGCACCTCCTCGGCCGAATCCATCATTTCGGGTACGATATCGTCTTTGCCCATATCCTGCGCTTCGTTTTCGTCCACCCTTTGGTTTTTCTTGTCCATACCCTCCCATGCTCCCCGGCTTGTACCGCCAAAATACTTGAACAGTTTCTATTTACCTGATTATGCTAACAATTCATTCCTCCAGAAAAGTGACCAAAAAATAAGACGACTTGCAGGGATGTCAAGGCGCGGAATATGGACAAGGCGCCGTGTATTGCGAGGGTGTAGGGATGAATCGACGATCCGTCGATGGATGGTGTCGAGAATGGTTGAGAATGGTTGTGCACCCTCCTTTGAATCGGCATCAACATGTTTGTCCGCATACGCACCGGAATCGATCCGCGACACAGACCGCATCCCTTATCGCTGCTTCCTTCCGGACCTGACGAGGTTCGAGACCGTCTGTTGCACGGCGTCCGGCCCGACGGTCGAACATGTTTTCAGCGTGACCCGAGGGAGGGAGTTCAGCCCCGCATAAGCGGATTTCGGGTAAAGGGCACCGCTAGCTCCCCGCCTAGCACAACCAAGGGCGCGATTATAGAGAGCGGCGCAGGCTTTTTCAAGGGTTAATTCGATTTGACATTGCATGTCCGCTCCCTTACTAACGCACCATGACCTCCAAAAGCCCATCCACCATCTCCGACGAAGCTCCCAACGGCGCACGGGCAGACCCTTTGGTGGCCCGCATTGCCCGCACCATCGAACGGCATGGCATGCTCGACCGGGGGGACCGGGTGTTGGCGGGTGTTTCGGGGGGTGCCGATTCCGTTGCTATGCTGGACATCCTGCATGCCCTGGGACCCCGCCTTGGCATCAACCTTGCCGTTGCACATCTGAATCATGGCCTGCGCCCTGCGGCTGCGGACCAGGAGGCCACCTTGGTTCGTCGCCTGGCGGATCGTATGGGCCTCCCCTTTTACACGGAGGTCGCAGCAATTCCCCAGCGGGGGACCTCGCTGGAAGAAGCGCTGCGACAGCTGCGTTATACCTTTTTCGAACGCACGGCGGCGACCTTGGGGTGTACCAAAATCGCCGTGGGCCATCATGCGGACGACAACGCCGAGGCGGTACTGTTGCACCTGCTCCGGGGCAGCGGTTTGCGGGGCCTGGCCGGCATTCCCCCGGTACGTGACGGACGGATCGTACGGCCGCTGATCGATGTTGGCCGTGATGAATTGCGGGCCTACCTGCAACGGCGGGGGCTGTCGCACATCGAAGACCCCAGCAATGCCGACCCGCGCTTCGACCGCAACAAGATTCGGCACCACCTGCTGCCTTTGCTGCGCGGCACTTACAACCCCAACATGGTGGCCGTCCTCAACCGGCTGGCAATGTTGTGCCGCGAGGAGGATGTCTGGTGGACCGCCCGCTTGGCGCCCCTGGCTGCCCAAGCCAAACGGTCCGCAACCCCCACCGACCTCGAGTTGGATCCTGAAGCCGTGCTGGCCCACCCGCCACCCGTGCGCCGGCGCATCCTGCGCGCGGCCCTTGAAACATGGCAGGGTCATTTGCGCCGTATCGGTGTGGTCCACATCGAAAGTGTGCTGGGCTTGCTGCCCCGGACGCGCGCCGGCCAAGGCGTCGACCTGCCGTTCAGGGTGCGCGCCCAGCGCACTGCCACGGCGCTGCGGTTTCACCGCGCCCCGGACGGCCACGGGCGACCCCGCCCGCCTGCGCCACCTTTTTATAGCCACACAATCGCGCATATCGGCGCCCGCCCCATCACTGTGCATATTCCCGAAACGGGCGACACCTTGCGATTCGCCCGGGTGCCGATGCCCGCACCGGACCGAATGCCCTTGTCCGATCGGCACAAGGTGCTCTTTGACCTGGATGGCCTCACGTTCCCGCTGGTGATCCGCACCGTCCGCCCGGGTGATCGGTTACGCCCCATGGGGTTGCAGGGCACCCAGAAAGTCAAAAAGATACTCCATGCCAGCCGAACACCCCTGAATCGACGACGGCAGCTGCCTGTGGTGACCAGTCACGGAACCATTCTCTGGGTGGCGGGGGTGCGCCGCAGCGATGACGCCCCCCTGTCCCCCACCACCACCCGGGTCCTGCAGGTGGAGTGGATCACCGGAGGGGAAGATTGCCTGCCGCTATAAATGTTGCGAAAAGGCTCAAAGGGGATTATGGTAAGGGTCGCCGTGCATGGGCGGGTTACTTATTCCAGGAGGTACTGTTTTTGAACCCTTTTTACAAAAATATGGCATTATGGGTCGTGATCATCATGATGATGGTCATGCTCTACAAAATGTTCAACGCCCAGGAGATGGTTGAATCCTCGTTGGGATATTCGGAATTTCTCTCACTGGTGGACGACAACCGCATCGAAGAGGTATTGATTCAGGGCCAGGATCTGAGCGCCACGGATATCGGCGGCAGGCGTTACCGCGTTTATGCCCCTGAAGACCCCGACTTGGTCAAAACCTTAAGGGAAAAGCAGGTTCGCATCAAAGCCAAGCCCCCAACCGATTCACCCTGGTACAACATTCTGATCTCGTGGTTTCCCATGCTGGTACTCATCGGGGTATGGGTCTTCTTCATGCGCCAGATGCAATCCGGTGGCGGAAAAGCGCTCTCCTTCGGTAAAAGCCGTGCACGGCTGATGTCCGAAAACCAGGAGAAAGTCACCTTCGACGACGTTGCCGGCATCGATGAAGCCAAGGAAGAGCTCAGTGAAGTTGTTGATTTTCTGCGGGATCCCAAAAAATTCACCCGCCTGGGCGGCCGCATCCCCAAGGGCCTTTTGCTCATGGGGCCTCCGGGGACGGGAAAAACCCTGCTGGCACGGGCCATCGCAGGGGAAGCAGGCGTTCCTTTTTTCAGCATCAGCGGTTCGGATTTCGTGGAGATGTTTGTGGGCGTGGGTGCCTCCCGCGTGCGCGACCTTTTCCTGCAAGGCAAAAAGCACGCGCCGTGCATCATTTTCATTGACGAGATCGATGCCGTCGGCCGCCATCGCGGCGCCGGCTTGGGGGGTGGGCATGACGAACGCGAGCAGACACTCAATCAACTGCTCGTTGAGATGGATGGCTTTGAATCCAATGAAGGCGTTATCCTGATATCGGCCACCAACCGCCCGGACGTGCTCGATCCCGCCTTGCTGCGTCCGGGCCGTTTCGACCGCCAGGTCATGGTCAGCCTGCCCGATATCCGCGGCCGGGAGAAGATCCTCAGCGTGCACATGAAGAAAACCCCGGTGGCCGCCGATGTCAAACCCCTCATCCTGGCAAAGGGCACCCCGGGATTCTCGGGCGCCGACCTTGAAAACCTGGTCAACGAAGCGGCCCTGCTGGCAGCCAAACGCTCCAAGGAAAAACTGGAGATGGTGGACTTCGAGGATGCCAAGGACAAGGTGTACATGGGCCTCGAGCGCAAATCCAAGGTGATCAAGGAGGAGGATCGCAAAACCACCGCCTATCATGAAGCCGGCCATGCCCTGGTGGCGCGTTTGCTGCCCAACACCGACGCCGTGAACAAAATCACCATCATTCCGCGCGGCCGGGCCGCCGGTGTGACCTGGTTCCTGCCGGAAGAACGCGATTTCAAATACAAGGATCAACTGGAGAGCGAACTGGCCGTTGCTTTCGGCGGACGCGTGGCGGAATCTCTGGTCTTCGGCCGGCTGAGCACCGGTGCTTCCAACGACATCAAAGTGGCCACCGAACTGGCCCAGAAAATGGTGCGCAGTTGGGGTATGAGCGATGAGTTGGGACCGCTGTCCTATGCCAAGGGCGAGGAACATGTCTTTCTGGGACGCGAAATCGCACAGCATCGGGACTATTCCGAATCAACAGCCCAGCGCATCGATAGCGAGGTGTCGCGCCTGATCAAAGACGCTTACCAGCAAGCCAAGGATATCCTGGAAAAGCACGTGGAAACGCTGCACGCCCTGGCGACGCTGCTGCTGGAAAAGGAGACCGTCCTGGGCAAGGAGCTGGATGAGCTGATCCTCTCCATCAATCCCGACGTGAACCTCCCCCAACCACCGGAAGATGAAAGCGAACCCAGCAAGCCCGATGATGCCGGCAAAAAAGCAGCGCCTGAGGAAACCGAGACGGCCGCCGAGACCGAGACGACCACGGCAGAAGGCGATGATTCAACCGATGAGCGGCCACCGGAGTCCTCTTAACTGCTTGGCAATGTCAGTCTGAAAGTTGCCCGCAACGGCGTTCAAACCCTGGGACCCCCTATGAGCACCTTTACCCTGCGTTGGAGAAACCGCGAGCTCGTCCTCGGGAATCGCACAGCGATCATGGGCATTGTCAATGTCACCCCGGATTCCTTTTCCGACGGCGGCCGGTATCTCGGCGTGGAAGCGGCTGTCGCCCAGGCCCGGCGACTGGTCAAAGACGGGGCGGACATCATCGATATCGGCGGCGAATCGACCCGTCCTTATGCCGCGGATGTACCCCTGGAAAAAGAAATCGAACGGGTCTTGCCGGTCATCCGGCAACTGGCAGTGAGCATTCCGGTCCCCATCTCCATTGACACCACAAAAGCTGTGGTGGCCGATGCGGCGCTGGAAGCCGGCGCCGCCATAATCAACGACATCGGCGCCCTGGGCAATGATTCGGAAATGCCTGCTGTGGCCGCCCGGCACCAAGTCCCGGTCATCATCATGCACATGCAGGGCACCCCCCGAACCATGCAGGACAACCCGGTCTACACCGATCTGATAGGTGAAGTGCGCCAATTTTTGAAAGACGCCATGGCGCGCGCCATCGCCGCGGGTGTCGCCGGCCACCGCATCATCATCGATCCGGGCATCGGTTTCGGCAAAACGGCGGCGCACAATATGGCGCTGATCGGTAATCTGAGTCAACTATGCGACCTCGGTGCCCCTATCCTGGTGGGGCCGTCGCGCAAGGCATTTATCCGCAAATTCCTGTCCGCGGAAGCAGGCACCGACCTGTCGGCGGACCGGCCTGAAGTGGAAACAGGCACCCAGGCAGCCGTGGCCGCGGCCGTCATGCAGGGCGCTCACATCGTGCGGGTACACAATGTGGCCAATACCCGGGCCATGGTGCGGATGCTGGATGCCATCCGCCACGCAGCGGCCTGAGCGCCCCCACCCGAAACCTGGAACGATAAGGAATCATCATGCTGCTGGTCATCGACGTGGGCAATACCAATATTGTGATGGGTGTGTTTAAGGATGATCAACTGGTCGCCAACTGGCGTGTGCGTACCGAGTACAACACCACCGAGGATGAATTCAACGTCCTGGCCGCCGGGCTCTTTTCCCATGGGGGTCTCCAGTTCAAGCAGATCCAAAAAACAATCATCTCTTCCGTGGTGCCCCCCATGGTCACCATCCTGAACAACTTCAGCCGCAAATACCTGGGCCATACGCCCCAGTGGATCGATGCCAAGTCCTACCCCGGCATGCCCATTCTCTATAACAATCCCAACGAGGTGGGCGCCGACCGCATCGTCAACGGTGTCGGAGCCTATCACCGCTACCGCACCAGTCTGATCGTCATCGACTTCGGAACCGCCACCACCTTCGATGTCATTTCCGAAAAAGGGGAATATCTGGGCGGCGCCATCAGCCCGGGAATCGGCATTGCCGCCGAAGCGCTCTTTGCCAAAGCCTCCAAGCTGCCCAGGGTGGAGATTTTCAACCGCCCCGACACCGTGATCGGCAAGGACACCATTGGCAGTCTGCAATCGGGTATCATCTTCGGTTATGCCGGTTTGGTGGACGGCATGGTGCAGCGTATCCGCGCTGAGCTGCAGGCCCCCGCCAAAGTGATCGCCACCGGTGGCCTGGCGCCGCTGATGCAAGACGTCGCCACCACCATCGAAGCAGTGGAATCCGACCTGACACTGGATGGATTGAAGATTATCGCGGACAGCATGGGGCATTGAGGAATGTCAAAATCCCCATGACAAATGAAGGTATTAAACCGTGATCGGGATTTGACGTTGCCTTTTTTTTATTACTATTTGGACTTCAGATAGTCCAGGTAGCCCTTCACACTGTTGCGCAGAAAAAACCGTTCCCGTTCCCGGGACTCGGAATCCATCTGCGCCCAACCGGCCAACAAAGGATCGCGCACCCGCAAGTCGTCCACCCAGGCGTCCAGCGCGTGCGGGTTGTCTTCCGTACGTCCTGCGCCAAACCCTTCAGCGATCCACCGATACCATCGTTGCAACTGATCGTGGTGGCTCTCCAACCGCGCCACGGCATCCCCACGCATGCCGATATGACCGTAGCAAATCCGATCCGGGCGAAGGGCAACCAGACGTTCGATGCTCTCCAGGCAGGTTTCCAGGCGGAAGGGCGGCGGCGTCGCCGGCCGCAGGTATTCGGTGCTGTCATCGATGGTGATGCATACGCCACCTGCCTCGCCGGCGAACAGGAGATCCCCGATCAGATAACTATACTGGTGGGCCGCGTGTCCCGGGGTGGGCACGGCTTGAATGGCGGGTAAATCGAGGACATCGGCGGCCACTATCCGGGACGCGTCGACCGGGATGATGGGGCCGTATTGACGGGCGACGTCCCCCAGCGTCTTCAGGGAACCTTCCCACAACCGGGCAGGATCCACCAGGTGCGTCACAGCCTTGGGATGGCACACCACCGCAGTTTTGGGAAAAGCACGCGCCACCTCACCAATGCCGCCGGCGTGATCGATGTGGATGTGCGTGAGCAGAATCAGATCCGGCTGCCGCACCCCCAACTGCGCCAACGCTTCCAGCAGGTGTCCGGTCGTACTTGATGGGCCCACATCCACCAACACCACCGGTCCGGCGGTGTAGACCCAGGCAGTGATAAAACCCCGGAATCCCGGAAGGGCAACCGGCAGCGGAACCAGGTAAAGGTCCGGAGCGACTTTTTCAACAACGGGTGTCACAGGGTCGTCGACTCTTTGAACATTTTATAGAACAGTCCATAATCGGTCATGCCGCGTTGCAAAATCTTATCGAAATCGTCAATATTGCGCAAATTGAGAATCATGTTGACACTCTTCTGGAACGCGGTCATGTGATCCATGGTTCGGAAGCGGGTGGTCAGCAACGTCACAAAAATATGGCGCCGTGTCTCCATGGGTTGACGCTCTAGATAGATCAGAATGGCATTGGCGTCCGGATCACGGGTATCGAAATACTCGTTGAGCAGAATCAGGTCATAGTTGTGATAGCGCATCTTTTTAAGCGCTTCACGGCTATTGGGCACCTCGGTGATATGGTATTCCAACAGATCGAGGGTGGGCCGCAACTTCTCGCGAATCAGTCCATCGGATTCGCAGAGCATGGCTGTCTTGCCCTCTTCCTCGATAAAATCGAACGGTTTTTCCGTAGCGTCATACCCTTCGCTCTCCTCCTCTGCGAAATCGAACAGGTCGTCCAGGGAGGCTGCCCCCGGTTCATCATCCGGCTCCGGTTCAGGCGCGCTCACACTGATCCGGGATTGGCAGCGGGGGCATTTGACAAAGGCGGTTTTACCCTCCGGCACCTTGTCATCGGCGATTTTCAATTTGCCCTGGCAATTGTTGCAGGTGATCTCCATGGCGGTATCCATACTCCCTGGCGTCTATGCCCGTTGATGGTAGGCGCGATCGATCTCTAGATCCTTGATGTCGGTGGTGGCCTCGCCACGCGCACTTTTGACCCGATCGATGCCGCGGTTGGCCACCGCCTTGTTGGATGCATAGGCCAGGGCGGTCTCCTCGGTGATCACCCCTTTTTCGTAGAGCTCGACGATGTAGTCATCGAAGGTCACCATCCCGAACGGCCGGCCGGCCTGCATCATCTCGTAATAGGTCTTGCCTTCCGATTCGCCGTGCAGAATCGCCTCCCTGACGCGCAAGTTGGTGCGCAACACCTCGAAGGCTGCCACCCGCCCGCCCCCGATCTTGGGCAGCAAGCGCTGGCTGACCACCCAACGGAAGGTGTCGGCCAGGCGGATGCGCACCTGTTTCTCCTCCTCGTTGGTGAACATACCCAGAATACGGTTGATCGTCTGGCCGGCATCCACGGTGTGCAAGGTGGTCAGCACCAGATGGCCCGTCTCGGCGGCCGTCAGACCGATCTCCACCGTTTCCCGGTCGCGCATTTCACCGACCAGAATCACTTTGGGTGCCTGGCGCAGCGCCGCCCGCAGGCCGTTGGCAAAACTGTCATAGTCGCGCCCCAGTTCCCGCTGGTTGAAAGTCGCCTTTTTGTGAGGGTGCTGATATTCGATGGGATCCTCGAGTGTCACCACGTGGACACTGCGCCGCTCGTTGATCTCTTCCAGAATGGCCGCCAGCGATGTGGTTTTACCGGTTCCCGTGGCGCCCGTGAAGATCACGATCCCATTGAGTTCTTTTGACAGCTCCACAAAACTTTCGGGCAGCTGCATGTCGCGGATGGTGGGCACCTTGGATTCCAGCTGCCGTAACACCAGGGAGAGGTGCCCCGATTGCATGAAAATATTGACGCGGAAACGGGCTTTGCCGGGCAAGCTGTAGGAAAGGTCGCATGAACCGGTGCGCAACAACGTTTCGGTCAAACGGCGATTGCCGTCGATCAGGTTGAGCGCCACTGTTTCGGTCTGAAAAGGACTCAGGCTCTGGATCGGTGGCTTCATCTCCACCGGCAGCAACTCACCGGCGCTTTCCACCTGCAGCGGCCGCCCCACGGTGAGATTGAGATCCGACACACTGCTGTGGGAATCGAGCATGCGCGTTAAAATGTGGTCGATTTCCTGCTTCTTCATGAATACCCCCTCATCCGGCCTTTGTAGTGGGTGCCACGGGTCCCGGTGGCCACCCGACCGCCGCCGTTGGCTATGCTTCCGTGAAATCGGTGGGCGGTGATTTGAGCAACGGCCGGAAGCGTCCCTTGTCGTTGGCTTTCGTGTAGGCATCTTCGGCGCTGATTCTGCCCTTGTTGAACAGCTCCATAATCGCATCGTCCAGCAACTGCATCCCATACTTCTTGCCGGTCTGGATCATGGAAGGAATCTGGTGGGATTTGGCTTCGCGGATCAGGTTGCGCACCGCCGGCGTGGCAATCAGAATCTCGAGGGCCGGGACGCGTCCCTTTTTATCGATGCG
>JAGTVD010000331.1 GCA_018224505.1 Desulfatitalea sp.
ACCGGGCCACCGCATCATGCTGCGCCATTTGGCTGCGACTCCCATTCTCGACCTGGGCATGCGCCTGGGTGAGGGCACCGGCGGCGCCATGGCCATGGCCATCATGCAAGGGGCCGTGCGGGTCTTCAATGAGGTGATGACCTTCGAGCAGGCGGGGGTACCCGGAACTTGATGGTAGAGGTATGAATAGACCCGGCCGGGTATAATTTACCCACATAGAGCTCCCTGGCGGGTGTGAGGCGTATAAAAATTACCCTCTCTGGGGATGCCGCGGAGAGCCGAATACCCGGCGCATGCGATCTCATAATTATATATAACCTTTCAATTTCAATGTGTTGTAGTGCATTTTCAATCCTTCCGACCTTTCCGGTCCACCCGATGGCACGCGCCTTGCTCATTACCAATGGCAACAGCGACTGAATATTAATTGAAATTGCCACGAAAGTGAAAGGAGAGAAAAAATGAGATCGAATCGCATTAAAAAGACATTGGTCGTCAGCACGGTGTTGTTGCTCGTGGGCGCTTCCCTGGCCTTTGCCCGGGGCGGTTCCTGGGGGGATCGCGGTGGCCGCATGATGGGCCCCGGAGATGGAATGGGGTATGGCCACGGATATGGACAACGCGGTCCCGGTTATGCCGCCAATCTGACCGAGGAACAGCGTGTCGCCCTGGATGCGGCCCGGGAAAAATTCTTTGCCGAAACCGAGGCGCTCCGAGGTGATATCCAGGAAAAACGCTCTGCCCTGAACGATGAACTGGCCAAGCCCAACCCGGATGAAGCCGTGGCGACCCAGTTGCAGCGGGAATTGTCCCAACTGCAAACCACCTTCGATGAACAGAAGATCCGCCACAGGGTGGACATGCGCCGACTGATGCCCGAAGACATGGGACCGGGTGCAATGGGCCGCGGCTTCAAACGGAGTGGCGGTAATGGATACTGCTGGCGATAATCCCTCATCCAACTGCCCTTTAACCGGAGGCGGAGGCAATCCCGCCTCCGCCTTTTTCCCGTTAATCCACAGCAGACGCCCATGCGCAACCAAGCAAGGGTGGGCCAACCCCTTGTCAAGGTCATTTTCCGGGTTATTGTACGGCTTGCGCAGGCCTTTCCGGTAATCGGCGGAGACTCCCTCAATGGATGGCCCTTATGCATTGGCGGTGCGGGTATACGGGGATACCCGCGACCCCTAAGGAGGTTTGACATGAGACACCACCATGATCATAGCAGACCGATCGATCCGGTTTGCGGAGCGTCCGTAGACCCGATAAAAACCACCCACAAAGCAAACTACAAGGGCGTAGAACGCTATTTTTGCACGCAGGGCTGCAAAGACCGATTTGAATCCGCACCCCAAGATTACATTGTTACGAAACGTAAGGGGTTCTGGCGGCGCTACCTGGAGCGACTCGACAAGGCCACCGGCGGAAAGCCGCCATCCTGCTGCTCCTGATGCCGCCATTGGCGACACCATGCGCACCGTGCCGGGCCTTACGGATCCCGGAACCGGCCAGGCGCTGAAAAAGGAGGTTCATCTTCATGGCCGAAAACACCGTATCCCTGCCACTGACCGGCATGACCTGCGCCAATTGCGCGGCCAATATCGAACGCGGGCTTTCCAAACTCGAAGGTGTTCGCAACGTCCAAGTCAATTTCGCCAGCGAGCGGGCTGAAGTAACTTTTGACGCCGCCGAGGTTAAAGTAGCGGACCTGATCGCCCGCATCCGCCAAAGCGGCTATGACGTGCCCACCGCCCGCCTGGAGTTGCCGATCACCGGCATGACCTGCACCAACTGCGCGGCCAATGTGGAGCGGGTCCTGAACAAGAAGGTGGACGGCGTCGCGACGGCGGCGGTCAACTTCGGCAGCGAACGGGCGACGGTGACCTACCTGCCGGACATGGTGTCGGTGGAACAGATCGTGGCGGCCATCGAAAAGGCCGGTTACGGCGCCATTGCCCCGGAAGCGGGGGAAAACGAGGAGGATGCCGAAGCGACGGCACGACGGGCGGAAATCGCCGACCAGACCCGCAAATTCATCGTGGGTGTAATATTCGCCGCCCCCCTGTTCGTATTGAGCATGTCGCGCGATTTCGCCCTATTGGGACCGTGGAGCCATGCGGCCTGGATGAACTGGCTGTTCTGGGCCCTGGCGACGCCGGTGCAGTTCTACACCGGCTGGGATTATTACGTGGGCGGATTGAAAAGCCTGCGCAACGGCAGTGCCAACATGGATGTGCTGGTGGCCCTGGGCTCGTCGGTGGCCTATTTCTACTCCCTGGCCCTGTTGGTGGTGCCGGGCATCGGTGATCATGTCTATTTTGAAACCGCGGCGGTGATCATCACCCTGATCAAACTGGGCAAGTTGCTCGAAGCCCGCACCAAGGGTAAAACAGGCCAGGCCATCCGCAAACTGATCGGCTTGCAGCCCAAAACCGCCGTGGTGATCGAAAACGGCGAAGAGCGGGAACTGCCCCTGGCCCAGGTGCAAACGGAGGCTGTGGTGGTGGTAAGGCCCGGGGAGCGCATCCCCGTGGACGGGGAGGTGCTGGACGGCGCTTCGGCGGTGGACGAATCGATGCTCACGGGCGAACCCCTGCCGGTGGACAAAGGGCCCGGGGACAGCGTGGCGGCGGGCACCATCAATGGTCAGGGGCGTCTCAAGTTTCGCGCCACGCGGGTGGGGCGGGAAACGGCCCTGGCCCAGATCATTCG
The DNA here is from genome assembly GCA_018224505.1 of Desulfatitalea sp. GTDB lineage: Bacteria > Desulfobacterota > Desulfobacteria > Desulfobacterales > Desulfosarcinaceae > Desulfatitalea. The sequence goes on from JAGTVD010000331.1 coordinate 2,713, forward strand.
GCTGGTGCAGGAGGCTCAGGGCAGCAAGGCGCCCATCCAGGCACTGGCCGACCGAGTGGCGGCGGTGTTCGTGCCGGCGGTGATGGTCATCGCCCTGTTGTCTTTTGGCACCTGGTGGACGGTAACCGGCGAGTTTGTTCCCGCCATGATCCGACTCGTTGCGGTACTGGTGATTGCCTGCCCCTGTGCCCTGGGCCTGGCCACGCCGACCGCCATCATGGCCGGCACCGGCAAAGGTGCTGAAAAGGGCATCCTTTTTAAAAAGGCCGAGGGTTTGGAAAATGCCACGCACCTGGATGCAGTGGTATTGGACAAGACCGGCACCATCACCGAGGGCAAACCAGCGGTGGTGGCGGTCACGCCCCTGGATGAAATGCTGGACTCGGCCGATGCGGTGTTGCAATGGGCTGCTGCCGCCGAGCGGGGCTCCGAACACCCGCTGGGCAAGGCCATTGTGCAGGCTGCCCGGGAAAAGGGCCTCCATCCACCGGAACCCGAAGATTTCAAGGCCGAGGGGGGCTTCGGCGTCTCAGCCACGGTGGACGGACGGCGGGTGCGCGTGGGCAAACCCGGATGGTTCGATGAACAGACCGGTGGCATGGAAGCGGCGGCCGAAAGGGTGGCCCGAATGCAATCCAAAGGCCACACGGTAATGGTTCTGTCATTGGACGACACCGCAGCCGGATTGATCGCCGTGGCCGACACCCTCAAGCCCGACTCCGGCGAGGCCATCGCCGCCCTGCACCGCTTGGGCCTGAAGGTGGTGATGCTCACCGGCGACAACATCCAAACCGCCCGGGCCATGGCTGACCAAGTGGGCATCGACGAGGTGTTTGCCGAAGTGCGCCCCGAGGAGAAAGCCGAAAAAGTCCGGGAGATTCAAGCCCAGGGTCTGCGGGTGGCCATGGTGGGCGACGGCATCAACGATGCACCGGCTCTGGCCATGGCCGACGTGGGCATGGCCATCGGCACCGGCACTGACGTGGCCATCGAAACCGCCGACGTGATTCTTTCCAGCGGCCGCTTGACCGGCATTCCCCGGGCCATCGCCATCAGCCGCAAAACCATGTCAACGGTCCGCCAGAACCTCTTTCTGGCGTTCATATACAACGTGACCCTCATCCCCGTGGCCGCCGGTATATTGGCCCCCATGGCCGGCATGCCCCAGATGCTGCGGGAACTGCACCCGATCCTGGCCGCCCTTGCCATGGCCCTGAGCAGCATCTCGGTAGTGTCGAACAGTTTGCGCTTGTATGGGGCAAAAATAGATTAGTTGGAGGCCATCA
>JAGTVD010000332.1 GCA_018224505.1 Desulfatitalea sp.
GCGGACAGAAGCCTGGCCGGGTCAATGCTGGATGAATTTGAGCAGGCGTTTCAGATAGGCAAAATAGTCGTCCAGATCGTGGGTGCTGTAGGCCCACAGGATATACTGTTTCTCCATTTCAATGCCCATTTGGCGGGCGGTTTCTTCGGGATAGAGCAGCACCGGAATGGTATCGGCTTCATAATAATGGATCAGGCGGGCCACCACTGTCTCCACCAGATCACAGGTCAGGTATAGGTCGTCCACCACGAGCAGGGTGATGGCGTCGGTCAGATCCGACATGTTCAGGCCCAGGTCCGCCTGGTTGACCATGATCACCGCCCGCAGTTTGTCCCGGTAGCGCAGGGCGAACAAGTGGCGGTCGCGTTTGAGGCCCATCTGGCGATAGGTTGCCGACAAGTCGCCGCCCTCGATGCGTTCCGGCACCAGGTGAAGGGCGTCAAGCATCAAGCCTCCGGATCGGTGCTCATAAAAGGTGCGCAGATCGAGCAGATCATCCTTGCCGATGGCATCTATTGCCCAATGGGTGGGCAGGTCGCTGGTGCTGTCCGGTTTGGATCGGTGGTGAAAATAGGCAAGCGCATCGATGGAGCAAGTCTTCGGACGCTTGATGTTGCGGGCGGCGCCACCGAATACCTGGGACGGGAATTTGTTGTCGGGACGGTAGTAGCAGAAGACATAATCCATCTTCATCGAGGCAAGGCGGTGTGACTCATTGATAAAGCGGCCCACCTGGTTCAGCACGATTAAACCGCCCCGGTTGTGCGGGCTGCGAATCGCGGCGTGATGGTGGATCAACCAGGAGGATTCGTAGTACCGTACCGTTGCCATGTGTGCCAGGATCCGCCCATTGTGCTGATAGATAAAGTGGCTGGCGACGCTGGGGCTGCGGTGGTAGAGTTTTTCATAGGTCGCTTTGATGGTGGCTTTGTTGGCTTGGAGAAATTCATACTTCTGGGGATAGATGAAACCGGTTTCAAAGAAAAAGTCCCACAACGCTTCCATATCCACTTTGTTGCACACATATGCGTGGGCGTCGCTCACCTGATGCATCAGGGACAGCAGACGGATATGATCTTCCGTGGCGATATCCAGCATGGCCAGGCCGCAGCGCACCATGGCGGTTCGACTCCCCTGGTATGGGTGGCAGTAAACCACCTGGGCCATTCCGCGCAAGCATGAGCCGTCACTGAATACCAATTCCAAAGACGGAATGATCAGGCCCGGCGTCAACACCGCCATGCTCTCTTCTTCCTCCACCGATAGCCCCGATCCGGAAAGATCGTGGACTTTGAGGGTGATCGTCTTGGCGAACAGCGGATGATCGAAAACCACATCCGGCGGAGGGGTCAAACGGTGGCGGGTGCTGCGGAATTTGCGCGGGGGAAAACGGCGGATCTGTCGTTGGACGGGCTCCAGGATGAAATGGCGCATCTGAAGGCCGCCGTCGTGACGGACAATGCGGCATTGGCCCGAATAGAGCGTCTTGTTTCCCCTGGTAAAAACAACGGTGACCGGCACATCCGGTTCGAGCCAGCCGAAGGTCTGGGGCGGTGTTGTGCTGATACCGGCGCGAAACTGTGACGCGCCAAAGTCGATCAGGGTGCCGTAGAAGGCCGCACCGTTTTGAAACAAGTATACGGCGATCTCGCTGCATGGATGGCGATGGAGGTTACGGACGCTGATCTCGCGGCAGGTTTCGGGCAGGGTGAACACAATCTGCTGCTGGTTGATGCCCTTGATTTCGGGGTGGACTTCGAGCAATTGCTGCCCCTTGGGCACATGCAGATGTTGAAACCGGTAGTCCTCGATCAACTGGTCGAAGGGGAAGCGCTCCGCCCAGCGGCACACCAATCGGGCGTTCTGGCAGGGCAGCGGATAGGCCTTGAGCTGCAGTTGTCTGGCATAGGTGCGGTGCCGGAACACCACCGTGACCGTGCGATCCTGGAAATTGATGTTGTTGAGCTTGTTGATAAGCTGCTGCCGGCTGATCTCTTTGCCGGGAACGATGGGAGGAGAAGGCGGCGGATCGGGGTTGGGACGGGCGATCTGGTCCTTTTCTTCCGGGCTTACTTCCGTATTTGTGGAAGCTGCCGGGGTTTTCCGGGGAACCCTCTCCATGATCAACCTCGTCTTCTCGGTGTCAGGTCAGGGAAAGTGTGTCAGCACAACGATCCGAGCCTAGATGGGTTGACGCGCTGCACGGCCTCTCAGTTTCTTATGCTGGAGTCCATTTTTACTTTTATCATGGTTACTTATCATAATTTTTGATTGCAGGCAAGACTCTCCATCGGGAGGCCCGGGGTGATTGCATGTCCGCCAATGAAATGGCGCGGCGTGCTGTTGTGGTCGTTAAGCCGGTGCACCCGGTAGCGGGGGTGGGGCGCTGCACGCAACGGGGTTCGAGTGAGCGCTGAACGTTGTGCGAAGGGTTGGCCTGCAAACGGGTTGTTGCGGCTCACTGCGGGGATGGCGGGCAGCGCCCTTGCTTGCGTTGGTATTCCGGCACTTCTATCATCGGTGGGCGCTCCACACCCTCGATACGAACGATGTCCGGTTCGATCCGATTGTCGACAATGGTGTATTGAATCATCTCATCATAGATGCCGCCCTTGACCTCGATCATGCCCTGGTTGATTTTGCGATTGATAAAGGTTTTCAGAATGGCAAAGGCCATTTTACCCAAAGCCTTGGTGTCCTGGTTGCGGTGGATCCGTTTTTCCAGATCGACCTGGGCGATGACCTCCAGTCCCCATTTATGGTATATATCCAGGATCATACTGGTTTCCACGCCATAACCGATGGGGAAGGGGATCTGTTCGAAAATTTCGCGGTAACCGGCATACTCGCCGGAAAGGGGTTGCACAATCTGGGTCAGTTCCGGAAAAAAGAGCGAGAAGAGCGGCCGGATGACCAACTCGGTGACGCGTCCGCCGCCGGTGGGACGCAGTTGCTGGTCCCCGGCGGCGATGGGGCGGTCGTAGAATGCTTTGGTGTAGCGGATTCGGTCGTCCAGCAGCAATGGGCCAATCAGGCCGTAGACAAAACGGTGGTGGATGTTTTTGATGTCGGCGTCGAGGTAGACGATGA
>JAGTVD010000333.1 GCA_018224505.1 Desulfatitalea sp.
GTGCGCAAAGGCAGCGACAAAATCGTGGGCGCCACCATCGTGGCCGCCAATGCCGGCGACATGATCGCGGAAATCACCCTGGCCATGACCCACGGGCTGGGCCTGAAACAGATCGCCAATACCATTCATCCTTATCCCACCCAGGCCGAAGCGATCCGGCAGGTGGCCGACGCTTACAACCGCACGCGGCTGACCCCCTTTGCGCGATCGATCTTCTCCCGGTTGATGGCCTGGAGGCGCTGACCGCAAACGAGGAGAGGAAGCATCCACTTTCAGGCAGTGTATTGATTCCAGCGACCACTATGTTGCATCTGGTCAGAAAGAGACCCATTTTGGGATACGAGGTAGGAATCGTATACAACCGATCATCGGGAGATAAAAAACCATCGGTTCGGCCGGTGCGCCGGAACCGATGGTCTGTGATCATGAATACGGGGTAGCTTTACATGCTCTTGAACGGGACAGCTAACCCTGCAGCGGGAACTTGGGTTGAATGGTGTTGTAGTAGGCGGTTTCCGAAACACTGCCCCAGGTGCCGACGATTTTCTGGAACTTCATGAAATCCTCGTTCACCTTGGTTGCGATGGCCGTTTTGGCGGCCTCTTCGACCAGCACTTCGTCGGACAGCTTTTTCAGGTCGGCCATGACTTGTTCAGGAAATTGGATCAGTTGGGACTTCTTCTCGTTAATCAGGGTTTGTAGCGCCTGGCCATTGAGGGCTTCGAATTGGGCCAGAACCCAGTGCTCGGTTTCGGTGCAGGCGGCATCAATGATGTGTTGCAGGTCCTTGGGCAAACTCTCGTACGCCTTCTTGTTGAAAAAGTACTCCAAGTAGGTGCCCGGCTCGTGCCATCCCGGGTAGTAATAGTACTTGGCTGCCTGCCAGAGCCCCAATCTCAGATCATGCAGCGGCCCCACCCACTCGGTGGCATCAATGACGCCCCGTTCCAGGGAGGTGAAAATCTCTCCGCCGGGCAGCAGCACCACCGTGCCGCCGGCCTTGGCCAACACTTTACCACCTAACCCCGGGATGCGCATCTTCAGGCCTTTGAAGTCATTGATGGTATCGATTTTTTTGTTGAACCAGCCGCCCATCTGGACACCGGTAGAGCCACCCGGGCGGGGGATCAGGTTAAACGGCGCATAGGTCTCTTCCCACAGCTTTAACCCGTTGCCGCCGTAAAACCAGGCGCTCATCCCCTGGCCGTTCAAACCGAACGGCACGGCCGAAAACCACTGTGTGGCCGGTTCCTTGCCCGCCCAGTAGTAGGCGGCGCCGCTGCCCGCCTCCACCGTGCCGTCGGAGACCGCCTGAAAACTCTCCAGCGCCGGTACCAGTTCTCCGGCGGCGAAAACTTGGATGCTGATGCGACCCCCGGAAAGTTCTCCGATGCGTTTGGCCAACCGCTCGCAGCCGTCTTGTAGAACGGGCAGTTTGGGTGGCCATGTGGTGACCATTTTCCAGTTGTATTTTTTCTGTGCAATTACGGCTGGCGCGCTGATTGTCGTTGCCGCAACCGCTGCCGCGCCGATACCTGCCTTCTTTAGAAAATCTCTTCTCTTCATCTGCGGATCCTCCTTGGCTATGGGATGGCGAAACCAGTTGTCCTATCGACCGAACACCACTTTAGGCAACCAGGTGGCCAGTTGTGGAAAAAGAACCACGATTACCAGGCCGATAACCTGTACGATGACGAAGGGAATAATGCCCCGGTAGATGTCCCCCGTAGTAACCTCCGGGGGCGTCACTGCCTTCAGGTAGAAGAGCGAGAACCCGAAAGGCGGCGTCATGAACGATGTTTGAAGGTTAACCGCAATCAAAATGCAGAACCATACCGGATCAAAGCCGAATTCGATCATGATGGGGGCCAGCACGGGCACATGAATAAAGGTGATTTCGATAAAATCGAGGAAGAAGCCGATGACGAAAATCAACGCCATAACGATGAACAGTACCATTTCGTGGCTGTAGCGGTGGGCCATGGCGTTTAGGAAGTTCCGCACCAGGTCATCGCCGTGCAAGCCACGAAAAACAAGGCCGAAGGCGGCCGCTCCACAGAGGATAATGAACACCATGCAGGTCAGGCGCACGGTGGTATGCATGACTGCCCGGAGGGTCTGCATGGAAAACTTGCCACTGAAAATGGTCAGCAGCGTCGCTCCCACGGCACCGACGGAGGCCGCCTCGGTGGGCGAGGCGATGCCGGCAAAAATAGAGCCCAACACCGCGACCATTAGAAACAGCGGTGGGAACATTGCCTTGGCCACACGAACCGCCAGTTGACTTTGAGAAATGGCGTCCAATTCAGCTTTGGGGATGGCCGGCGCCCACTCAGGCCGCAGCCATGCGATCGTCAAAACATAGACCGCATAGAGGGTCACCAGCAGCAAACCGGGCAGTACCGCACCCATGAAAAGGTCGCCGACGGAGACGCCGACGATATCGCCGATCAGCACCAATACGATGCTCGGGGGGATAATCTGCCCCAGGGTACCGGAAGCGGCGACCGTGCCGGTGGCCAACTCCTTATTGTACCCGCGGCGCATCATGGTGGGAACGGCCAGCAGGCCCATGGTGACCACCGTGGCGCCCACGATGCCGGTCGAAGCGCCCAGCAGCGCTCCCACCACCACCACGGATATGGCCAGGCCGCCGCGCAGGCGTCCGAAAAGCAGCCCCATGGTGTTGAGCAGCTCCTCGGCCAATCCGGAGCGCTCCAGCATGACACCCATAAAGACGAAAAGGGGTACGGCAATCAGGGTGACGTTGGTCATCACTCCCCATATGCGCAAGGGCAGCAGGTTGAAAAAGGACCAGCCGAAGCCGATCAAGCCGAAATAGAGGGCGGTGCCCAGCAGGGTAAAAGCGACCGGGAAACCGGCCATGAGCAGGATCGTCAGGGCCAGAAACATCCACAACGCCAGGTATTCCATCAGGCCTTCTCCTCGTCGACGCTTTCGACACCTAAAAGCTGCAGCAGCGCCTGCAGGCCCATGGAAATTCCCTGGAGCAACAGCAGGA
>JAGTVD010000334.1 GCA_018224505.1 Desulfatitalea sp.
ATTTCAAAAGAGCGAGAACGCGGAGATGGGCCGCAAGATGCCGTTTCTGGATGGACACTACTTGAGTTTTGACTGCCGTAGCTGGATATAGCCATCGCGCAACGACTGATAGGGGTCCAGGGCGGCCGACTTGAGGGACTCGTAATCGCCGATACGAAATGAAGTGGCATTGATGATGTCCAGGCCAGCCAGGGCCAGGAAGACTTCGGAGGGGTCAAGGTACATCGTCGGCTTGAGCCAGGAGTCTCCGAAATTACCGACGCTGTCCCGCAGCGTGGAGGGCCCCAGCACCGGCCAGACCAGGTAAAAGCCGTTGCCGATGCCATAGCGGCCCAGGGTAATACCCAAGTCGGTGCGGTCCGGGTTGAGTCCTTCAATCGTCCGGGCCGGATTGCCGAAACCCAGTACGCCCACTGTGCTGTTGTACAGGAATTTGGCCACTTCGGCTTCCGCAGCCTGGCCTTTGCCTTGCAGGATGTTGTTGACGATGCGGACGGGAGCGCCCAGGTTGTGGAAAAAGTTGCTTATACCGCTGCGTGCCGGCCGGGGGACGACGAAACGATATCCTTGGGCCACCGGCTTGAGGACCCAGAAATAGAGTTTGTCATTGAAGACGAACATCACCCGGTTGAATTTCTCGAGCGGATCGGGCACGACGTAAAAATCAGCGGCCCCATCTTCGTCCCAACCCCAGTCATTCTCCAGCCATGCATCGTCTTCGAGGGCCATTGCGGCTGATGCATCACTGGCCTCCGATTGTGTTTCCAAGGGCTGGGTCTGCAATGGCGGGGGTGCAACCGCGTCCACGGGAGATGCCGAACGGGAATTCGCACAACCGGCCAAAAGCGCAAACAAGGCAAGCGTCAAGAAGGCGGCCGCGAAAGCGTTATGTTTCATGTTCCGTTGTCCAACCCTTTCCATTGAGGGGGCCACGATTGAGGGAGCCACGATCTAAGGCTGTGTTCGTGACGGCGATTGTTCCTTCAATCGTACCTCCAGACGTTGGATCAGGTCCGACGGGGATTCCTTTTGCAGAATGGATTGGAACTGCACCCGGTAGTTCTGGACGATGCTTATACCATTTTCCACCAGGATATCATAAACCTTCCATACCCCGTCCGTTTGCCGCAGACGGTAGTCAATGGGCATTTCAGCACCTTCGCGGACCAGTTTGGTGCGTACCAGGGCCAACGGTTCGCGCACCAGTTCCTGCAGATATTCGATTTTTTCGTTCTGGTATTCGCCCTGCATCCGGTCAAGATAAGTGTTGCTCAAAAACTCGGTGAACACCTCGACAAAACGCTCTTTCTCGATGTCTGAGAACGCCTGCCACTTGGGCCCCACCGTGCGGCGGCTGATCTCCACAAAATCGAACATGGGGCTGGCGATTTGCCACAACCGGGTGCGTTGGGCGACACGCTGTTCCGGATCGGCACCGGCGGGATCGTTCAATATTTCAATGACCTGGTCGATTCGCTCCCGAACCGTTTCCATGGGCGTCAGCGATTCCACCGCCGCGGCGGTGGCGCCGATAAACAGGCACAAGACGCAGAGCGTTCCAACTAAACTTTTGGTGAACATTGGCTTCTCCTTATGCATGGCTTGCCGTTCGTCATCCGCTGCCCACCCTTGAATGACGTTTGTATCCGGGGAAAGTTGACACTCAATTACCGGCACCATCAAAAGCACTATATAGAAGAGGGGTTTTGCGGTGTCAACATAGACATGGGGAAAACCCAAGGCGATCGCATGTAAATTCATGGATGATACATGCTCTGGACAGCTGATGGGCCACCTTTTTTGCATGATAGGAGGTGCACCCGGTAGCGGGGGTGGGGCGATCCAAAGGCAAGGAATCTCAGCAACCGGCAATTTACTGATAATTGGCAATTTAATTCACATATGGGGAAGTGGATTGCCTATGCGGTGCTTCGCGGGGATATCCGATTTTCCTTAGATATGTTGATATCCTAATAAATACAGAGTGTTAAATTGTATCTGAACGGATTACGAGATGTTGGCACGGATGTTGATTGATTATTGCTCCAAACCACATAACAGCACAGCCAAACTCCGGGTAACCGGAGGACGGAAAGTTACGGGTCCATTTATTATGGATGGCCGAACCGCCTGGTGGGCATAATGGAGAAACCGGGTTGCTGAGCGGCAATTCGGTTATTTTTTTCTATAGACTGGACGATCTCCGGGAACGGGTCACATGCAATTGCGGGAAAACCCAGTTGGGGACCATAAAAGCATATGGCCAAAGCGTTTGACGCTTTGGGACCTGATTTCCCTGGAGGCTTTGCAACAGCTTCAGGATTCGCTGGCCGCTGTCGGTGATGTGCAGGTTGTAATTGCTGATCCCGTGGGGAACTTGATGACCATGCCGAGCAACGAACGCATCCCAGGCCTTTGGATGTCCCCATCCGAGAACGGGGCGGCATCTGATGGTGGGCTGCCGCAAGGGCTCTTTGCCCAAGTCCGCCGGGATCTCAAGGTATGCACGCAACGACACGAACCACTGGGGATCCGCCAGGCAGCCATCCCCATCATCGTCGACGACAAGCATCTGGCCAATTGGTGGATTGCCCGGGATGCAAATGGATTGCGTTTGCAGGATCAGGTGCCGGCTGCAAACGAGGATAGGGGGCTTCCTGTGGCGGCGCCTGATGCGGGCGATCAGGACAACGGGGCCTCCTTTGCTGCGATTATCACCTGGGTCGAGGGCTTTACCCGCCAGCTCACCCAATTGGGACTGCAGAATCTGATGCTTGCACGGCAAGGTGTCGGTCCCTCCCATTCCGATGCCGATATGGAAGGGCTGGAAGCGCAATTCGACAGCCTTTTGCAGGCCCGTACAGAGGCGTTGATCGTGGCCAACAAGCGGCTTCAGTTGGAGGTCCTGGAGCGCGACCTGCTCGAAGAGCAAAATGAGCGCAAGACGGCCTTGCTGGATGCCATGAACCGGGTGTTGCAGCAGACACTCAATGGTGAAGATGAGAAGTCTCTGGTCAATACCTTTCTCGAGGCGGCCCAGGCGCTGACCCGCAGCCCGATAGGGTTCATTGTGCAACGGCGGGGGGAACGCTGGTGGGTTATGGCCGCTTTGCACCGGGCGGAAGGTGGCCGCTATTTTCACCTGCCCTACGCGGATCAACCGTTTCCCATCGGCGGACTTTGGAAGAAACTCGTGAAAACCGGTAGTGTATTCACCATGCAGGGGGCCGTCGACCAGACCCAGTGGTATGCATTGCCTGAAGATTTTCCGGAGTTGAGCCCGCTACTGGCGGTGGCGTTGCCAAGCCACACCGGCATAGAGGGGTTTGTCGCCCTGGCCAATAATGATCATGGGTATGGCATGGTGGATCAGACGGATGTCCAAACCCTCTCCAAGGTTTATGTGGAGGCGCTTCTTCGCAAGCGTTCCGAACGGGCCAGACGGGAAAGCGAGCAACGGTTGCTGCTGGCGCTGGAATCGGCCGATGAAGGGTTGTGGGACTATTTTCCCCAAACGGCGGAAATATATTACAGCCCCCGTTGGTTCGGTATGTTGGGGTATGCTGCGTCCGATTTACCCTGCGATTTTATAACCTGGACCACATTAACCCATCCGGACGACCTTTCGGTCCTGAAAGGCACATTTGAGCGTGTGGTCAAGGGGACCGAGGATGGTTTTCGCATCGAGATTCGCATGCTGTCCCAAAGTGGCCAGTGGCATTGGGTTCAAACCCGCGGGCGAGCGGCCGAACGGGATGCCACTGGCCAGGTGTACCGTATTTCCGGTACCTTGATCGATGTGAGTAAATACAAACAGGTGGAGCTGGCCCTGCAAAAGGCCAATCAAGAGTTGCAGCGCTTGGCGGCCCTGGATGACTTGACCCAGATTGCCAATCGGCGACGGTTTGATGAACGCCTGGCCGAAGAGTGGCGGCGTGCGCGACGCAATGGGACACCTTTGGCGGTCATCATCTGTGATATCGATTTTTTCAAGGCCTATAACGACACCTACGGTCACATCAAAGGCGATGAGGCGTTGCATGCGGTGGCCCAGGCCATCAATGGCGTGCTCAAGCGTCCCATGGATCTGGTGGCCCGCTACGGCGGCGAGGAGTTCGCCATGGTGCTGCCCAGTACGGATTTGCATGGGGCGCTGCGGGTGGCCACGGAGGTGCGGGAGGCCATTGGCGCCCTGGGCATCGAACATCGCGCTTCGTCGATCTGCCCGACCATCAGCCTCAGCTATGGCGTCACGGCTTTGGTGCCCCGGGACGGCCTGGCATCCAGATTGCTGGTGGAACGGGCGGATCGCGCGCTTTACCAGGCCAAGGCCCGGGGGCGCAATTGCATTGTGGAGACGGCTGCCGAGCGTGTTAAAGCGATATGAAGGGCCATATCAGGGTCCACCACGGACCTCGAAGAGGTCCGCCCTGCCCAGCAGCGAAAAGCAACACCCAAAATCTTCAACCCCAACTTTCAATTGCGGTGACCCATGCGCCATGATCTCGCTGTCCTATCACATGGATCTGCAATGGATGATCGAGGCTTTCCGGCGTACCCGACTGGACATTTGACATTGTTTTTCTTACACCTTAATAACATCAAATCTGCTTAAATCCGATAGTTTCATCTTAGGTTTGGTTTTGGACGTACAGTTTGAGGTGACGTGATGCCGATTTATGAATTTTATTGCGACCAGTGCAATACCATCTTCAATTTCTTTGCCCGCAGCGTCAATACCACCAAACAGCCCCAGTGCCCGCGCTGTAAGACGGTGACGCTCTCCCGACGCATGTCCACCTTTGCCGTGACCGGGAGGGCCAAGGAGGATGGGGATACCGATGACCTGCCGTTCGATGCATCCAAGATGGAACAGGCCATGGAAATGTTGTCGGGGGAGGCTGAGAAGGTGAACGAGGATGACCCGCGGCAGGCGGCCGACCTGATGCGCAAGCTGACCCGGATGACCGGTCTCGAGTTGGGCGGCGGGATGGAAGAGGCGCTGCGCCGCATGGAGCGCGGGGAGGATCCCGAGCAGATAGAGGCGGAAATGGGGGAACTGCTGGAAAACGAAGATCCCTTTCAAATGCCTGCCAAAAAAGGCGCGACAGGGCTGCGGCGGCCGGCCCCGAGGCGGGATGACACACTCTACGATCTTTAAATAGTGTCCTTTTTTACCAGGCGGATCTCGATGAATACCGGATCTGTCTGGGTCAATTGTCCGGCTTGCCATAGACGGAATTGATTTGACAACCATCACGGGATCGGATATCCGAATCGGCTTGTGGCGCATTGTGGCACCGATGTCCAAATTTGACAATGTCGTCGGTTGTGGTTAGCTTCGGCGACAATTCGCGACCCATGTGTTGCCATCATTTCGCCTTCGGGCGATGAACTTTGCGTAAGGAGGACACCATGTTTGAAGTAACCCCTGCGGCCACCGAGCAGATCTCTGCCTATTTCCAGGGCAAAGAGATCAAGCCCATCCGGATTTTTTTGAACGAGGGCGGCTGAGGTGGTCCCGGCTTGGCCATGGCTCTGGATGAGCCTACCAGCAACGACCAGGAATTTGATGTGAGCGGTTTCAAGTATATTGTCAACAAGGAGTTCCTGGATCGCGCCCAGCCCATTAAAGTCGATTTTCATATGTACGGGTTCAAGTTGGATTGCGGTATCGATTTCGGCAGCGGTTGTTCCGGCTGCGGCACCTCCGCTTCCAGCTCTTGCGGTTGCTGATCGACGCATAGCAAGCACCGATTGACAGAACATAAAGGCGTTTGTGTGTGCCGCCGGCACGCCCGAGCGCCTTTTGTTTTTCAGCAGGCAGGGAGAGGCACGGTATTGTGCGGCCCGTCACTAACATACCCTTCATTTCGAAAGGAGGTGACCCATGCAACTGTTAATCACCGGCGGTACCGGCTTTGTTGGCAGCCATGCCAAAGCCCACTTCCTGGCGCAGGGCCATGAGGTCACCCTGCTCGGCACCCGGCCCGCACCGGAGGGTATCGAGGGTTCGCGGTGCCGCTATATTCAGGCGGACACCACCGAGCCGGGAGAGTGGCAGCAGGCCGTCGGCCAGGCCGATCTGATTCTCAATCTGGCCGGGCGCACCATTTTTCGGCGCTGGACCAGGCGTTACAAAGCGCAAATACGGGACAGCCGCATCCGCACGACTCAGAATCTGGTGGACGCCCTGAAGCCCGGACGCCCGGCGGTGCTGATCAGCACTTCGGCCGTGGGCTATTATGGCGATGGCGGGGATGCGGAACTCACTGAAGAGGCCCCCAGGGGGGATGATTTTCTGGCCGCCCTGGCCAGGGATTGGGAGGCTGCGGCCATGGGGGCAGTTGCCAAAGGCGCCCGCGTGGTCATTACGCGCTTCGGGATCGTTATGGGGCGCGGTGGCTCCCTGGCTAAAATGGTACCGGCGTTTCGCGCTTTCATGGGGGGCCCCCTTGGTACCGGTCAGCAGTGGTTCCCGTGGATTCATATGGAGGATCTGGTGGCAGGCCTGGATTTTCTGTACCGGCATCCGGAGCTCAATGGGGTATTCAATCTGTGCGGCCCCCATCCGGTGCGCAATCGGGAATTTGCCCAGCAGCTCGGCAAGGCGCTGGACCGTCCGGCCGTGGTTCCCGTGCCGACCCTGGCGCTCAAGCTGATGATGGGAGAACTTGCCGACACACTCCTGGCCAGCCAGCGGGCCTTACCGGCCAAACTGCTTGCGGCCGGCTTCCAATTCAAGTACCCTCATCTGGACACCGCCTTGGCTGACCTGCTCGCCACGGCAGCGGATTGATCTCGGGCCGCGGCTGCCCGGGAGATGCCGGGGATCGATGCCCACGACCACTAAGCCGGGGTGCGAATGGTAAGGCGCATCCACGACAAATGAGGATTCATCACCAATATGTTATACTTGATTCTAATTGTCCTGTTCATTCTGGTCTTTGGTTTCCTCGGATGGCGCATCTGGCGCACCCAGGTTGTCGCGCCGCCTGCCAAGGTGGCGACCTATGTTTGCCCGCGCTGCAACGAACGCCATTGCGACTGCCACAAGGAAGAGGAAAAACCGTAACATTAATCTTTTTAACCATCTGCAAGGAGGCGCTGCATGACTGATCTGATGACGCTGATGCAAGAGCGACGGAGTGTGCGCAAGTATGAGGAGCGACCGGTGACCGAGGAAACGCTGCAAAAAGTACTCGAAGCGGTTCGCTGGGCCCCTTCCTGGACCAATTGTCAGTGCTGGGAGGTGATTGTGGTCAAGGACCCGGCCATCAAGGCACAACTCCAGGCCAGCCTGCCCCCCAAAGGCAATCCGGCCGCCAGTGCCTTGGTCCAGGCGCCTGTGGTGCTGGTGATGTGCGCCAAGTCCGGTGTATCAGGATTCTACAAGGATCAGCCCAGCACCCAATTCGGGGAGTGGATGATGTACGACCTGGGGTTGGCCACCCAAAACCTCTGCCTGATGGCCCACAGCCTGGGGCTGGGTACTGTGGTGGTGGGCCTGTTCGATCATCAAAAGGCCCGGCAAGCGGTGGGCGTGCCTGCCGGATACGAACTGGTCACCATGATTCCATTAGGATATCCAGCCAAATCGGGCGCCGCCCCCAAACGGCGGGAGGTTTCCGAGTTTACCCACCCGGAAAAGTGGTAGCATCGCGGCGATGACCCATCCCCTCCTGCAATACCATGACGCCACGAAACACCATTACCACCGCTACGCACGATCAGCCGGACACATGGATTGGGCCAATCAGCCCAATCCATTTCGTGCTTACGAAGGTGTCACGCGATACTCCCTGTCCAGGCAAGGGCAGGATCCGGAGGGGACCGACGCCCAGCTTTTCATGCCGGGTGCTTTTCTCCCGCAACCGCTGAACAGCCGGACACTGAGTGATTTTCTGGGGCTCAGCCTGGGCCTTTCGGCTTGGAAAGCGGCCGGCGGCAGCCGCTGGTCCCTGCGGATCAATCCATCCTCGGGGAACCTGCATCCCACCGAAGGGTATCTCCTCCTGCCGCCGCTGGACCCATTTCCCGGCGCTGGTGTGTGCCATTACAACCCGTTTCATCACGCCCTGGAGCCACGGGCCGAGATGCCCCAAGGGGTTTGGCCGTCGTGGGAAAACCATTTCCAAGGACCGGGCTTCGCCGTCGTCCTGACCACCATCTTCTGGCGCGAATCGTGGAAGTACGGCGAGCGGGCTTTCCGGTACTGCCTTCTGGATGGCGGGCATGCCCTGGCCGCACTTAGCCTGGCCGCCCGCCTGCACGGTTGGGCCCTCACCTGCCTGACCGGCGCCGGGGACGACCAGATCGACACCTTACTCGGGTTGGATCGCACCCCGTGGCACCCCGGGGAGACCGAGCATGCCGAGTTGATTTGCTGGGTTTCATCGGATGCCGTCCCGGCGGAGGTGCCCCGCCACCTGCCCGACTCCCTGGTGCGGCCCTTCGCCGACCTGGATTTCAAGGGGCGTCCCAACCGTCTGAGCGGTCGGGCGGCACGCTGGCCGATCATCGACGACGCCGCCGCCGCGGCCCGCAAAGCCGCCACGCCCGCGCTGCCATATGCCCCGGTTTCCCGTCCCATGGCCTTTACCCCGCCGGCCGCGGGCAGCGCCGCCGGGGTCATTCGCCGGCGGCGCAGCGCGATGGCCTATGATCCACGCCAAAGCATTACCGTTACCCATTTTCTGGCCATGCTCGAGCGCACACTGCCCCGGACCGGGGTGCCCCCGTTCGCCGCCGCCGTGATGGACCCGACCGTAGATCTGCTGCTCTTTGTCCACCGTGTGGCCGGCTTGACACCCGGCCTCTACTGGCTGCAGCGCACGGTTTCGTCCCCAGCCGCAGAGCGGCCGGCCTGGCACGCCTCATGGGCCTGGCAACCGGTGCGCCCCGATTTTCCCCTATGGCTGCTCAAGACGGCCGATGTCCGCCATGACGCCATGGAACTGAGCTGCCATCAGGAGATCGCCGGTCACAGCGCCTTCGCTTTGGCCATGCTGGCCCCCCTGAAAACCATGGTGGCGCGCCAGCCCTTTTTCTACCGTCACCTGCACTGGGAGTGCGGTATGATCGGCCAGGTGCTCTACCTGGAAGCAGAGGCCCACGGGGTCCGCGGTACGGGCATCGGCTGCTTCTTTGACGAACCGGTTCAGCAAATGCTCGGCATCACGGACGATTGCTTGCAGAGCCTTTACCACTTCACCATCGGCCACCCCATGGACGACCCCCGCCTGGCCACCCTGGCTCCCTACCACCATTTGGAGAGGCAATAGGCGGGTGGCCGCCTGATTTTCTGAATTCAGCAGCCCCTGGTGACACTTGAACGCCGTTGCGTGCAGCGCTGCACCCCATCAACCGGGCTCACCGGCTCACCTTCCACACAGCCGCGACCATGAAGACGAATTGCATGCGATTGCCCGTGCGCCAGGTCCGGCCAACCCCGTTTGCCAATCCCGCCCCATGCCCCTATATTACATCATGATTATCTCTAAGGCGTCGGACCTTTGCTTCTGCGCCAGGCGCTTGTCGATTGCAACCCACGGAGGCATCCATGCCCAACCGACTCATCAACGAAAAAAGCCCCTACCTGCTACAGCATGCCCACAATCCCGTGGATTGGTACCCCTGGGGGCCGGAGGCATTTGAAACCGCCCGGCGGGAGAACAAACCCCTCTTTCTGTCCGTGGGCTACGCCACCTGCCACTGGTGTCATGTGATGGAACGCGAATCGTTCGAGGACGCCGAGGCGGCGGCGGTTCTCAATCGCAGCTTCGTGTGTGTAAAAGTGGACCGCGAGGAGCGACCGGACATCGACACGCTTTACATGGCCGCCTGCCAACTCGTCACCGGCGGGGGCGGTTGGCCCATGACCATTGTGATGACACCCGACAAAAAACCCTTCTTTGCAGGCACCTATATCCCCAAGCAGAGCGCTATGGGTCGTTTCGGACTGATCGAGCTGTGCAACAAGATCACGGAATTGTGGCAGCAATCCCCCGACCGCGTCCTGGAATCGGCCGACGCCCTGGTCGGCCACCTGGCCGATGCATTTGTATACAGCGCCGATCCGGCCGATCCCGATCCATCCGTGATCACCCAGGCCGTGAAAGCCACCCTGGATCGCCAGGATACCCAGTTCGGCGGCTTCGATACCGCCCCCAAATTTCCCATGGCCCACCGGCTCACCTTTTTGCTCGGGGCCTATGCCCGCGACAAGGACGCGCGGGTGCTGGCAGCCACCACCCGCGCGCTGACCGCCATGCGCCTGGGGGGGCTATGGGATCATTTGGGTTTCGGGTTCCATCGGTACAGCACCGACCGCCAGTGGCTGCTGCCCCATTTCGAAAAGATGCTATATGACCAGGCCTTTTTGGCCATGGCCTACCTGGAAGGGTACGCCGCCACCGGCAACCCGCTTTTTTCCCAAACCGCCAGGGAGATCTTTACCTATGTCCTGCGCGACATGACCGACGCGCAGGGCGGTTTTTTCACCGCCGAGGATGCCGACAGTGAAGGCGAGGAGGGCAAATTCTATGTCTGGTCCCAAGCCGGGTTCGACGCTCACCTGGCTTCCGATGAGGCGGGCACACCCTGGGGTCGTATTCTCAATGTACAACCCGAAGGCAACTTTCTCGAAGAGGCCACCGGCCATAAAACCGGAACCAACATTCTTCACCTGACCGATGCCTGGGACGTTTGGGCCCAGCGGTTGCAGATCCCGGCGGACACCCTGGCCCGGCAGTGGGAAGCGCTGCGTCAACGCCTGTTCGCAACGCGCGTGAAACGGATCCCGCCGCTCAAGGATGACAAGATTCTCACCGACTGGAATGGTATGATGATCGCCGCCCTGGCCCAAGGCGCGGCGGCCCTGGACCGAACGGACTATCTGGACGCCGCCCGCAAGGCCGCCGGATTCATCCTGGAACGGATGCGGGATGCCAACGGCCGGTTGCTGCACCGCTACCGCGAGGGGCAGGCGGGGATCTCCGCCACCGCCAACGACTACGCTTTTTTTATCATGGGCCTGATCGCGCTGCACCGCGCTGACAATGACCGGCATTGGCTGGAGCGGGCCACCGAGCTGCAAGGGCGGATGAACCTCGATTTTCAGGACGGCGATCACGGCGGTTTCTTCCTTACCGGCGCCGGCGCACCGGATCTGCCGGTGCGGCCCAAGGAGATATACGACGGGGCTATTCCGTCGGCCAACGCCGTTACCTTGCACAATCTGCTGCACTTGGGCGACCTTACCGGCCAGACCCAATGGCGGGCCCAGGCCCGGGATTTGATTCGGGCCTTCGGCGGGTCGTTGCGCCGGCAACCGGTGGCCTACTTGCATATGCTGGACGGGTGGCGGCGGTATGCAGCTGAACGGTAATCGAGAGCGATGCATCGCGGTAGTACGGCATGAACCCCTATTAATGGAGAAGAGGCAACAATGAGCATTGGACCGATGAGCCCGGAAGCGCTGCGGCGCTATATTCAGAC
>JAGTVD010000335.1 GCA_018224505.1 Desulfatitalea sp.
CGTTCCGGCTTTCTGCATGGCCGCAGCCAGTATGCGCATGGCCGAGTAGTTCAGGAAATTCTCGGAGGTGGCGACTTTGATCCCCTGCTCGGCGGCAAAACGGTCGACGAGCGCCTGGGTCTCTTGATGCGGGCCGAGATCCAACGTCCGGACAACCCCCCAGACATCGTTCATCTTGGTGATATCACCTTTGAAGGTGACCTCCACGATGTAGTTCAGCTTGGCTTGATCGACCATCATAAAGCCACCTTTGAACCCAAGATTCCTGGCTTGCTCGATGACCAGCCCGGTCGGATCGGACGGACCGCCGACGAGCAGGAATTCAGGGTTGGTGGCCAGGGCGGTCGCCAAATGCGAGGAAAAATCGGTTTCGGTGTAGTAGTTGGCCGGCTGATCGGCGCTGATTTCGCCACCTTTCGCCGTCCAGACCCTCCGGAACTCCTTGCGCCATTCATCGCCGTAGGCACCCAGGGTGACCACCATCGCCCCTTTGCGCCATCCTTTTTCCCAGGCACGATCCGCGAAGGCAATCGCATAGGCCGAAAAAGGCGGTGGCACTGCAACCGTCAATTTGTTGGGGATCTGGTCGAGCGCGGGGGTGCTGGTGTAGGCCATCATCAGAAATTCGGAACCGCGCTGTTCGTTGATTTGCATCATCGCCGCAATGGTGTTGAAAACCGGGTTGAAAATAGCCACGGCCTTGTCCCGGGACACCAGGCGGCGCGAGTTGTTCACCGCTGCCGTGGGGTCGATCATGTCGTCATAGGAGACCACCTTGAAGGTGTACGCGGTGTCTCCGATCTTGATGCCGCCGGTGCGGTTGATGTCCTTGATGGCCAATTCCACTCCGGCCAGACAATCGCGCCCGTATTGGGCCGCGGGACCGCTCAGAGGCCCGGAGAAGCCAATGACCACCTCGGCAGCCCAGGCACCGCCGATGCATACGGTTAAAAGCGCCAGAAGTCCAACACCCATACCCAGCGAAAAACGTTTCATCGTGCGCATAACTTTACCCTCCTGTTGGTTTGAGACGCGACAGCCTCTGGGTCGCCCTGAACCGATGGCGACCCGCAGCCGGGAAAAGATCCCCGGGGGCGCTGCTTGAGGAAATCGCAGCGAATAAGACAAAATGATGTGGCAACCAATCTTCCCCTCAAGATTCTGGACGCAAAGCCGAACTTATTGGTTGTATAAACCTGCCGACCACAGGGGTTTGCAGGATCGCAGAGCACCTTCTGTTTCGTTGCGCCACTAAAAAAACCGCCCCAGAGATCACCGGAGCGGCCTGCATAATTTTTTTCGCCCCCACGTTTGACAGTTCTGTAAAAGCTGGCCATCAGCATGTTCGATGTGATTGGAAGTGCAAACGACGTTTCTGTCTCACGGAATGTACATCTGATGTTTCAGTTCGATGCTTTTTACGAGACCATCTCCATTGATTTTTCAAAACGCACGCCATTCTCAAAATGCGCGTCATGCAGCCCGGATCGAATCCTGTGGGTTCGATGCGCTCTGAAAAATTTAATTCAGAAATTGCGAGGTTGTCAACTACAAACTAAACGTTTACGCGTTTTCCAGAGACAGATTTGAACGAATAGTGTACGACAATACTGAACTTTCAAACGATCTGCAGAGACACTTTATCGTCACTGTCCAAGGCGCTTTTGGGGCTTTCTGCCAGTACGGGGAGTCCTGGCGGACGTTTCGGTCAAACGGACAGGGCATGCCGGGTGCGAACAACGCTACCCTATCGTTCAGCAGTGACCGGACGCGGACTTGAAGATGGCCGAAAGCATCCTATTATTAAGCACAACGCAAGGCGCTGTGGCCGGCGCGTTCATTGGCGGCAACGCACCTGAAACCGGGCTGCTGTAAGCAGACCCCAAAATCCATTCGAAGGAGCACCTGATGCCTATTTTTGAATACCGGTGTGACGATTGCGGTCACTGTTTCGAAAAGTTGCAAATGGCCGGTGACGACACACTGCAATACACCTGCCCGTCCTGCGGGAGCGCGAAAACCGAGAAGCTGATGAGCTGCGCCAGCTTCATCGGCGGCAATACCGGCGGCCTGTGCGCCCCGCGTGGATCGTCCGGATTCTCCTGAGCGACCTGAGATCGTGCCGGCGGTCAGCCGGCCCCTAAGTAGATGTCAGGCGGTACACCCGGGCGGCCGTGTCGTGAAACAGCGCGGACCGCTCGTCTCTTGAGTAGTCGCGCGTGATGCGTTTGAAGGCATTCCACAAAACCGTGTAGGACGCGGAAGGCTTGTCCACCGGAAAGTTGCTTTCAAACATGCACCGCCGAACCCCGAAACGTGCGATGCAGTGCTCTATGTATGGGGCCATGGCCGCGGCCAGCGCCTCGGAGGTGGGAGGCTTTGCCAGCTTGTGCCAACCAAAACCGCAAAGCTTCATTCCCAGCCCCCCCAGCTTGACCACCACATTGTCGCAAGCCGCCACCGCGTCGATGTCGCGGCGCCACTGCGCCAGCACCGCCTCGCGCTGGTCCGCATAGGGACCGATACCCAGCACCC
>JAGTVD010000336.1 GCA_018224505.1 Desulfatitalea sp.
ACCCGGTAGCGGGGGTGTGTCGCTGCACGCAACGGGGTTCAAGTGACGCTAAGGGGTGTGCTCCGGGTAGGCCCGCAAACTCACTGCGTTCAGACAGTGCGGGCCGAGCGACCCTGCGCACACCCCCAAGCGTCACTAAAACCCCATTGCGGACGCAGCGCCCCACCCCCGCTACCGGGTGCACCTCCTGTTGTGCTAAATGAACGGACGGATCAGCTGCCTTGTGCCTGTATCATGCGTGCATTTACATGCGATCGCCCCGGGACATGACCGGATTGGGGTTGTTCGCGTGCCCGGAGATGGCATATAAGTGCGGAACCGGTTCGATTGCCTTTTCATTCGTCATTTTATGCTTATTATTCGAAATCGTTGTATATGTTTGGTTGCTTGGACGCGATGATGGTGGCCGATGGATTGCGGGCCATTGATTCTTTGAAAACGACAACACCGGGGAGGACGCTATGTGGGAATATACAGACAAAGTCAAAGAGCACTTTCTCAACCCCCGCAATGTGGGCGAGGTGGAAGGGGCCGACGGCGTGGGCGAGGTGGGGTCCATGGCCTGCGGCGATGCACTTAAATTGACCTTCAAGGTAGGGGACGACGGCCGCATCCTCGACGCCAAATTCAAAACCTTCGGATGCGCCAGCGCCATTGCCTCGGCCTCGGCGCTGACCGAACTGCTCATCGGCAAGACGGTTGAGGAAGCCCAAAAGCTCACCAACGACAACATTGCCGACTACCTGGGCGGCTTGCCCAAGGAAAAAATGCACTGTTCGGTGATGGGCCAGGAGGCGCTGGAGAAAGCGATTGCTTGTTACCGCGGCGAGCCGGACAAGAAGCCGGAGGGCAATGTGGTGTGCGAGTGTTTCGGGGTCACCGACCGACAAATCGAGCGCGCCCTGACCGATAATACCCTTAAAACTATTGAAGATATCACCAACTACATCAAAGCCGGCGGCGGATGCGGCAAGTGCCACGACACCATTCAGGAAATCATTGACCGGGTCAACGGTACCGCCACGGAGACGGCGCCCAAGCCAAAGATGTTGACCAACATCCAGAAGATCCGGATGATCGAAGAGACCCTGGAACGGGAGATCAAACCGGCCCTGAACCAGGACGGCGGCGATATCCAACTGGTGGATGTGGACGGTAACCGCGTGCTGGTTAAACTCACCGGCCGCTGCGCCGCCTGTGCCATGTCCGAGGTGACCCTCAAGGACTACGTGGAGACCAAACTCAAGGAGCTGGTATTGCCGGACCTGGTGGTGGAGGAGGTGAGCTCATGAAGCCGATCTATCTGGACAACAACGCCACCACCCAGGTGGCCCCCGAGGTGGTCGAGGAGATGCTGCCCTACTTCTCGACCTTTTACGGCAACCCGTCCAGTATGTACACTTTCGGCGGCAATGTGGCCAAGAAAATCAAGGAGGCGCGTGCCAAAATGGCCGATCTGCTGGGGGCCCAGCCGGAAGAGATCATCTTCACCTCGTGTGGTACCGAAAGCGACAGCACCGCCATATGGGCAGCCCTGCGGGGCAATCCGGGCAAGCGGCACCTGATCACCTCCAATGTGGAACACCCGGCGGTCAAAAACCTGGGCGAGTACCTGGGCCGCAATGGCTACCGGGTCACCTTTGTCCCGGTGGATCGCCAGGGCCGCCTGGATCTCGACCACCTATATAAGCACCTGGGCGACGACACCGCCGTGGTCAGTCTGATGTGGGCCAATAACGAAACAGGCGTGATTTTCCCCGTGGAGGAGGTGGCTGCCAAAGTACACAAACGCGGCGCCGTATTTCACACGGATGCCGTGCAGGCGGTGGGCAAGATCCCCATCAACATGGCTGAAAACAGTATCGACATGCTGGCCCTCTCGGGTCACAAGCTGCATGCCCCCAAGGGGGTGGGCGCCCTCTATGTGCGCCGGGGCACCAAGTTCGCACCGTTTCTGCTGGGCGGCCACCAGGAGCACGGCCGCCGGGGCGGCACCGAAAATGCAGCCGGCATCATCGCCCTGGGTAAGGCCGCCGAGCTGGCCGCGGACCAGATGCAGGACGAGAACACCCGCGTCAAAGCCTTGCGCGACAAGTTGGAAAGCACCCTGTTGCAGCGCATTCCCAACGCCATCGTCAACGGCGATACGGCCAACCGGTTGCCCAACACCAGCAGCATTGCCTTCGAATTCGTGGAGGGGGAATCGATCCTGCTGATGCTCGATGAGTTCAATATCTGCGCCTCCTCGGGATCGGCGTGCACCTCAGGCTCGCTGGAACCATCCCACGTGCTGCGGGCCATGGACGTCCCCTTCACCGCGGCCCACGGTTCCATCCGCTTCAGCCTGAGTACTTATAACACCGAAGCGGAGATCGACATGGTCATTGAAAAGCTGCCTCCCATCGTCGAACGCCTGCGCAAGATGTCTCCTTTCTGGAGCGAAGCAGGGGCGGGTGCTTGCCGCACGGCGGGGTAGTGGCTTTCGGTTGATGGGCTAGTCGGTTGATCAGTTGGTTGGCGGAGATATTCGAGTCCTATGTGGGAGCGTGCCTGGGCCGGTTAAGATGACGGTGCCTTCTTCTTGGCGTTTATCTGCGCCCTGATCCATGCCAACCAATCCTCCAGCCCTTCGCCGCTTTTTGCGGAGAGCTGGAACACCGGCATGCCGGGGTGGATCTGCTCGATGCTGATAAGGGTTTTTGCGGTGTCGTAGTCCAGGTAGGGCAGCAGGTCGATCTTGTTGAGCAGCAGGGCGTCGCATTCGCGGAACATGAGCGGGTATTTGGCGGGTTTGTCTTCGCCCTCGGTGACCGACAGAACCACCACCCGGCGGTCTTCGCCGATGTCGAATTCGGCGGGGCAGACGAGGTTGCCGATGTTTTCCACGATCAGCAGGTCCACGGCGTCCAAGTTGATGCCGGTCAAGGCTTTTTCGATCACATGGGCGGCCAGGTGGCATTCACCGCCAAAGGCGTCGGTGTTGATTTGCACCACGGGTGCCCCGGAGGCGGCCAGCCGGTCGGCGTCCTGGGTGGTGCAGATATCCCCCACGATCACGGCACAGCGCAGGTCGGGCATCAGGCGGGCCAGGCTCTTTTCCAGGAGTGTGGTTTTACCCGAGCCGGGCGAACTCATCAGGTTGAGGGTAAAGATCCCTTTGGCGGCGAACAGTTCCCGGTTGCGGGCGGCCAGCATGTCGTTGGCATCCAGCACTCGCCGCACCACTTTGATTTCGCGACTGCCCGAGCGTTGGCTCTCCACGGCGGTGTCGTGACGGGATGGCAGACCATCGCCTTTGTGGCCATCGTGGTGGCGACGGCGTGCGGTTTTGTCAAAGATCCACATGCGGCGGTTCCTCCTCGGCGATTTCAATGGAGACGATTTCCAGCTCCCGGCCGGAGAGCATTTCGGTATTTCCGCTGTTGCAGGCCGGGCAAAGGAACACCGGGGTCTCCACGGTCCACTCATGATGGCAATCATTACAACGAGCGGCCACGTCGATTTCTTCGATCACCAGGGCCGCCCCGGCGGCGGCGGTTTTGTCCGCCGCCACGCCGAAGCAGAAGCGCAAACTGTCCGGTATCACTGCCGACAGGCGGCCGACCTTCAGATTCACCCGCTGGACGCGCACGTCGGCCATATCAGCGGGAATGGAGGCCTGAACAATGTCGAGGATCTCCATGGCAATGCCCATCTCGTGCATGAGAAGTCCAGTTCGTGGGTTGGTTGATCGGTTGATCGGTTAATCCGTTGATCGGTTGTCCGGTTGTTCGGTTCCGCAGTTGGTCGGTTGATCGGTTGATCGGTTGATTGGTTAATCCGTTTGTTTGGTTGATTGGTTGGTCGGTTAATCGGTGATTATGATGATCGTTTGGGATGGTTGGTCCCAACCGACCAACTGCGGAACCGACCAACAGAAGCACCGACCAACTTAAGAACTGAACAACCGACCAACCGAACAACTGTTAAACGTTACAACTGAACACCCTTTAGAACACTTTTGCGCACAGTTCGCCCAGCCTGCCCAGGTCTTTGCAGACGTGGATGCCGGCCTTTTCCATGGCTTCTATTTTGCCTTGGGCGGTGCCGCTGTTGCCACTGATGATGGCGCCGGCATGGCCCATGCGTCGGCCCGGGGGCGCGGTGAGGCCGGCAATGAAACCCACCACCGGTTTGCGCATCTTCTCGGCGATGAATTGGGCGGCTTCCTCTTCGGCATTGCCGCCGATTTCGCCGACCATCACAACGCCCTTGGTTTCGGGGTCGGCTTCGAAGGCTTGCAGGCAGTCGATGAAATTGGTGCCGTTAACCGGATCGCCTCCGATGCCGATGCAGGTGGTTTGACCGATGCCCTGCTGGGTCAGCTGGTGGACCACTTCGTAGGTGAGGGTGCCGGAGCGCGAGACCACGCCGATGGGGCCGCCCGGTTTGTGAATAGGGGCCGGCATGATGCCTACCTTACACGCACCCGGGGTGATGATGCCCGGGCAGTTAGGGCCGATCAGCCGCGAGCGGTGAAGGCGCATGTAGTTTTTAACCTTCATCATGTCCAGCACGGGTATGCCTTCGGTGATGGCGACGATCAGTTCGATGCCGGCGTCCACGGCTTCCATGATGGCCGCGGCGGCAAACGGGGGGGGGACGAAAATCAGGCTGCAATCAGCACCGGTGGCCTTTCGGGCGCCGGCCACGGTGTTGAACACCGGCACATCATCCATTTTCTGTCCACCCTTGCCGGGGGTCACGCCGGCCACCACCCGGGTGCCGTAGGCCACGCACTGGCGCGCGTGGAACTGCCCCTCCTTGCCGGTGATCCCCTGCACCACCACTTTGGTATCCTTGTTGACAAATATGCTCATGCGTATGCTCCGTTGAACCATGTCAAAGCCCGATGACCGCGACCAGCGCATCTTTCATCGGACATTCGGCATTTGAAATTTGACATTCATACCGTTGATTGCCGGCGCCGGATGCTAGGCGCCGACGATTTCCGCCACCTTCTGCGCCGCATCCTTCAAATCCACGGCAGATATCAGATTCAGGCCCGATGCATCCAGGATCTGGCGCCCCTGTTCCACGTTGGTGCCTTCCATGCGCACCACCACCGGCACCGTGATACCGGTTTTCGAGGCCGCCTTGACCACTCCCTCGGCCAGCACGTCACAGCGCAGGATGCCGCCGAAGATGTTGATCAGGATCCCTTTGACGTTGGGGTCGCTGAGAATGATGCGAAATCCGTTTTCCACCATCTCGGCATTTGCGCCGCCGCCCACATCCAGAAAGTTGGCGGGGCGGGCCCCGGCCAGCTTGATGATGTCCATGGTGGCCATGGCCAGGCCGGCGCCGTTGACCATGTTGCCCACATTACCGTCCAGGTTGATGTAATTCAGGTTGTATTTGGAGGCTTCGACCTCCAGGGGGTTCTCCTCGTCCAGGTCCCGGAATGCGCCGATCTCCTTTTGCCGGAAGAGGGCATTGTCATCGAAGGTGATTTTGGCATCCAGTGCGAGGACGGTTTTTTGGCGGGTGATGATCAGGGGGTTGATCTCCACCAGGGAAGCGTCGTGGGCCACAAACATCCGGTAAAGGTTGTTGAGCAGCTGGACGAACGGTTTGACGGTGGCGCTGTCCAGATTCAGTCCGTGGGCCACCTGCAGGCCATGGTATCCCTGGATGCCGACCAGCGGGTTGATGCCTACCTTGATGATCTTTTCGGGGGTCTGCTCGGCCACGGCCTCGATGTCCATGCCGCCGGCTTCGCTGGCCATGATGACGATCTGGGCACTGGCGCGGTCCGGCACGATGGAGAGGTAGAGCTCCTTGGCGATGTCCAGTCCCTGTTCCACCAGCAACTTTTTGACCACCCGCCCTTCGGGACCGGTCTGATGGGTCACCAGGGTCATGCCCAGCATTTCACCCGCTATATGCCCCACCTCCTCCAGGGAGTGCGCCAGCTTGACCCCACCCCCCTTTCCCCGCCCGCCGGCATGGATCTGGGCCTTGATCACCACCGGGAAGCCACCCAGCGTCGCCGCCACCTGTTGCGCTTCCGCGGGCGAAAAAGCCACGGCCCCTTCGGGCACGGGCACCGCATAGCGGCTGAAAAGGGTTTTGGCCTGATATTCGTGGATCTTCATAGCTTGTTGGTCTCCTGTTTCACGCACAGTGGTGCCCCGCATGGGCGAGGGCACCACTGCTGTTGATCCCGTCGAAGTTCGACCGTTATAATTGATTATTCAATTACGCACAGCACATCGCCCTTGGCCACGCTGTCACCGCTTTTAAAGTTGATGGCGGTGATTTTGCCGTTGGCGGGCGCCGGCAGAGCGTTTTCCATCTTCATGGCTTCCAGGATCACCACGGTTTCTCCCTGGCTGACGGTATCGCCCACATTCTTCGAATAGCTGACGATCATGCCGGGCATGGGCGCGTTCAAGGCAGCCCCTTTGCCGGGTGCCGCCGCCGGTTTGGCGGGTGCCGGTTTGGCTGCCGGCGCCGGCTTGGCTGCGGGTGCCGCGGGCGCTGACGGCGCTGCCGGTGCTGCCGCCGCCTGGGGCGCCGGCGCCGGAGCTGCCATGGGCATGGCCATGGGCTGTTGCTGGGCAATGCTGATCACCGGCGGGCCATCCACCGGGTCCACATTGACCTCGAAATATTCGTTGTCCACAAACACATTGAAGGCGCGGGCATTGTCGGTCTTGTCCGGTGCGCCTTTCTTCTTCTCCACCAGTTCGCCCGCCAGGGCCTTTTTGACCAGGTCGTCGCGCTTTTTCACCTGTTCGATGGTGGTGGGCCGGACGCTGGCCGGCGGCTCTTCCTGGCCGTACTTCCATTGCAAAAATTTCTTTCCGGTAACCGGGTAGAGGGCGTAGATCAGCAGGTCATCCATGTCCACGGCCAGGTCGCCGATCTCTTGCTTTGCCTTCTCCAGCTCGGGTTCGATCACTTCGGCCGGGCGGCAGGTGATGGGTTTTTCTCCCCGGGCATAGCCCTTGAGGGCATTTTTCTGCACTTCGGCATCGATGGGGACGGCGGTCTTGCCGTACAGGCCGTAGCACAGATCCTTGACCTGGGCGGTGATCATCTTGTAGCGTTGCTTGTCGTCGTCAAACAGCACGTTGTTGACCGTCTGGATGCCCACGATCTGGCTGGTGGGAGTGACCAGCGGGATCTGGCCCAGCTCCTTGCGCACCCGCGGCAGCTCCTTGTACACCTCGTTGATCTTGTCCAGGGCGTCCATTTCGCGCAGCTGGTTGACCAGGTTGGAGAGCATGCCGCCGGGGGTCTGGTGCAGCAGCACATTGATGTCGATCACCGAGACCTTGGAGTCGTCCAGCAGGTGCTTGTATTTGGGCATTACTTCTTTTTCCAGCTTCTCATTGATCTTGGCCAGCAGCTGGATGTCGAAGCCGGTGTCGCGGTTTGTGCCCAGCAGGGCCATGACCAGCGGCTCGATGGCCGCGTGGGAGGTGCGGTAGGCATAGGGGGTCATGCATGTATCGATGATGTCCACCCCCGCCTCGATGGCCTTGAGGTGGCTCATGGGCGACATGCCGGAAGTAAAGTGGCTGTGCAGGTGGATGGGTACCTTGACTGCCGCTTTAAGGGCTTTGATCAGGTTGTACGCGTCGTAGGGCGCGATCAAACCGGCCATGTCCTTGACACAGATCGAATCGGCGCCCATGGCTTCCAGTTCTTTGGCTTTCTTGACGTAGTAATCGGTGTTGTACACGTCGCCGCCCATGCGCGGTTCGGTCATGGAGTAGCACATGCAGCCCTGGAAGTGCTTGCCGCACTCCTTGATCACTTTAACCACGGTCTCGAAGTTGCGGTAGTCGTTCAAGGCGTCAAAGGTGCGGAAAATGTCCATGCCGTTGGCCGCCGCGCGGTCCACGAAGGCGCGGGCCGTGTCGTCGGCGTAGTTGCGGTAGCCCACCAGGTTCTGGGCGCGCAGCAGCATGGAAAAGGGGGTCTTCTTGATGTAGCGTTTGAGGGTGCGGATGCGTTCCCAGGGATCTTCGTTCAAAAAGCGGTGCATGGTGTCGAAGGTGGCTCCTCCCCAGGTCTCGATGGCCCAGAAACCCACCTCGTCCATCATTTCAGCCACGGGAATCATATCCTCGGTGCGGCCCCGGGTGGCAAACAGGGACTGGTGGCCGTCGCGGATGCTCAGGTCCTCGATCTTCACCGGGTTGGCCGCCTTGGGACGATCCTTGGCATAATTCAGGGGGGTCATTTTAACTTGATCGTGATCGCTCATTGCATGCGTCTCCTTGTCGTAAAGCGTTAAATGGGTAAGCTACCTGAAGCGATCGAAGGCTTTGAACTGCATCAGGCTGCGTAGCTGCATCATACTCTGGCGTCCGCTCTGGCCCCACAGGTTGGGTGGTTCACATGGGGCGGGCGCCTTGGGTGGCGCCATGGCGGCAGCCACCTGCTGGTGAAAACTCTCTTCTTCCATCTGCATGTAAGCGGCCACGGCGGCGAGGGCGGCGGCCATTTGCTTCTCTTTTGTTTCCATGGGCACCTCTGTCATTTTGCATTACATGGGAATGTTGCCGTGCTTTTTAGGCGGGCGCAGTTCCCGCTTGGTGCACATGATCTCCAGGGCGTCGATGAGCCGCGAACGGGTTTCGCTGGGCCGGATCACGGCGTCGATGTAGCCCCGACTGGCGGCGCTGTATGGATTGGAAAACAGATCCTCATATTCCTTGATCTTCTCCTGGCGCTTGGCCTTCGGGTCTTCGGCCGACTGGATCTCCTTGCGGTGGATAATGTTGGCGGCCCCGCCGGCGCCCATGACGGCGATTTCGGCCGAGGGCCAGGCAAAGGCCATGTCGGCCCCCAGGTGGCGCGAGGACATGGCGATGTAAGCCCCGCCGTAGTCCTTGCGGGTGATCAGCAGCAGCTTGGGTACGGTGGCTTCGCTGTAGCACCAGAGCAGCTTGGCGCCGTGGCGGATGATGCCGCCCCACTCCTGCTGGCTGCCGGGCAGGTAGCCGGGCACATCGGCGATGGTCAGCAGCGGGATGTTGAAGGCGTCGCAGAAGCGGATGAAGCGCGTGGCTTTGTCCGATGCGTCGATGTCCAGGCAACCGGCCAGCACCTTGGGCTGGTTGGCGATGATGCCGATGACCCGGCCATTGAGGCGCGCGAAGCAGACCACGATGTTGCCGGCAAAATGGGCGTGCGGCTCCATGAATTCACCGTTGTCCACGATGGACTGAATCACCGCCTTGATGTCGTATCCCGCATTGGGGCTTTCGGGGATGATTTTGTCCAGGGCCGGGTCGGTGCGTTTCGGGTCGTCGCCGGTGTCGATGCGCGGCGGGTCCTCCATATTGTTGGCCGGAAGGTAGGCCAGCAGGCGGCGAATCTGTTCCAGGGTGTCGGCGTCGTTTTCGCAGGCGAATTGCGCCACGCCGCTCTTCTCGTTGTGGGTCATGGCGCCGCCCAGATCCTCGAAGGTGATCGATTCACCGGTCACCGATTTGATCACCTCGGGGCCGGTAATGAACATGTAGCTGGAATTTTTAACCATGAATACGTAGTCGGTCATGGCCGGCGAGTAGACCGCGCCCCCGGCCGTTGGCCCCATGATGGCCGAAATCTGGGGAATCACCCCCGAGGCCAGCGAATTGCGGTAGAAAATGTTGCCATAGCCGCACAGGGCATCCACACCTTCCTGGATTCGGGCGCCGCCCGAGTCGTTGAGGCCGATCATGGGGACACCGGCTTTGATGGCCAGGTCCATCACCTTGCAGATCTTCTGGGCATGCATCTCGCCCAGGCTGCCCGCCCGGGCAGTGAAGTCCTGGGCAAAGGCGAAGACCGGCCGGCCCTGGACCAGGCCGTGGCCGGTGATCACACCGTCGGAGGGAATCTCCACCCCCTGCATGTCGAAGTTGACACAGCGGTGTTTAACAAACATATCGATTTCACGGAAGGTGCCCTTGTCGAACAGGCGATCGAGCCGTTCGCGGGCGGTCAACCGGCCATTCTCCTTCTGCTTGGCCACCAGCTTGTCGCCGCCCATGGCCAGGACTTTAGCCTCTTGCGCCTTGAGCGCTTTTATTTTCTCATCCACACTACCCATGCTCGCTTCCTTTCCTTATGAATGTACGTCGTCAAAAATTGAAAGGATTGCCAGTGTCCGTTTGCCGCGGTGGTCCGTCGATCCGACCCCGCGGATCTGCCGGTAAAGGTTACATTCCTTTCTTATCACCGCAATCCTTGTCAAGCATAAAAAGCAGCTTGCGCGCGGCGTGGGTGGCCGTCGTGCGCCCGCCGCGCACCGCCGCAGTCATTTGCGGCAATTGTTGCCGGACCTGCGGATGCTGATTGAACCGTTCCTTGAGGCCATCTTCAATCATCGACCACATCCACTGCAGGGCCTGATCCCTGCGCCGTTCCTCCATTTCGCCGCTCGCCCGCAATCGTTGGCGGTGGGTCCGGATCAACTCCCAGAGGGCGTCCAACCCGGTCCGGGTGATGGCGCTGCAGGTGACCACCGGCGGCGTCCAGGTGGCCGTGGTGGGGTGCATCAGGTGCAGGGCGCCCTCCAATTCCTGGCGCATCTTTTCGGCCCGTTGCAAGTTGTCGCCGTCGGCTTTGTTGATGGCCACGGCATGGGCCATCTCCAGGATTCCCTTTTTGATCCCTTGCAGGGCATCTCCGGCGCCGGTGATCATCAGCAGCAGGAAAAAATCCACCATGGCGGCCACCGCGGCCTCGCT
>JAGTVD010000337.1 GCA_018224505.1 Desulfatitalea sp.
CAATATTGCCCTTGATTTGAAAATTACGCAATCATGCATTTGTGGCCCCGACAAAACAATCTCGTTGTTTTTGCATCTGATGGTGGCGAAGAGGCGGTGGCCTTGGCCCTGTACTGTATATGACAATCGGCACCCCTTTTGACCGCGCCTGCTGGGTGGTCCCTGGGCATTTGCTGGCTGGCTTCTATCCCGGAGATAGGAGGTGGGTAAACGGGTCCTGGTGCATGCAACAGGGCATCCTGCTAAGATAGTTGCTGTGGGTGTGGGTGCCGAGATTGCTGCGGTTTCTGCCGGGATAGGATATGGCCTTTACCCCGGCGGGGAGGTGCTGCTGCGGTCTGCAAAGAAAGCAGGGTAAGGGGAAACAGGACCTCTGCCGTGTATGTGTACCTGGTGGGGGTCCTGGTTTACTTGGTTTTTGAATCAGGACCGCATACGCTCATGCGGCCCCTTACTTCGGACCCCTGGACGGCGCTCGGGTCGCTTCCAGCGAATTCAGTTGTCATTGGGGTCATTTTCAGTTGTCATTTTTAAAAAGAAGGGTCAACATCCTTGCCTTTTTAAGTGGTAAGCACCATCTTTAAAAACCTCATTGCTGGCAAACTCGAAAGGCGATTATTAAGACCTTATTAAGATAGGGGCATAGTTACTGAGATTGCAAAACGATGGTTCGAACGACTCAATAGCTCAAACCACCTGCTATGGCTCATTCTTCGACACTTCGTTTCTCGGAACTATTGTCATACCGGTCCCAATTGAGTTGATCCTGATTGCGATCATGCAGTTCAATCGATCCCGAAGCTGGTACAAGTGCGATTAACCGTCAAGACCTCCTCTTTAGCCTTGGAGTGATATGTCACGAAAAATCGATAAGCTGCCCGCCGCTGATTTGCCCATGGCCCGTATAAATTGGCTATCATGGCTGTTGGACAACTCAATCCGTGTTCCCAAAACGAACTACCGGATTGGGCTGGACCCGGTGATCGGCCTCATTCCGGGAATCGGTGACGCAATTGGCGGAATACTGTCGGCTTACATTATTGCAGAGGCAGCCCGGGCCCGATTACCCCTTTCCATTCTCCTGCGCATGGTCTTGAATGTCGCCATCGAGGTGATTGTGGGGGCTGTCCCGCTTGTCGGCGATCTTTTCGATATGACCTGGAAGGCCAATGCCCGTAACACACGTCTGATAGAAAAGTACACCGTATCTTCCAAGAGGACGGTTGTCGCCAGCAAGCTGCTTGTCGGACTGGTCATCGTGGCGCTCGTCTTGATAGTCGGATTTTCGATCTATCTGAGTTTTCTGATCCTGATGCGATTGGGGGAGGTGCTTATTCAGTAGTGGGACAACCCAACAACAGGGAGTATTATATGTTATCAAAATTGTGGTGGAACGTGGCGATTATATTTTTCTTGGCGGGGTGCTCGCATACCGCTGATTTGCCCGTTTCGGCGGGCACTGGCAGCAATCCGGTTTTGCCGCCGCCGCCCCACAGGCTTATACCCACTGTTAAGATAGCTCCGGCCAAAGGCTGGTCCAACGGGCTTATGCCCGTGGCCGCCAATGGCCTTTTGGTCAATGTATTTGCCGATAATCTGGATCACCCGCGATGGATTTATGTGCTGCCCAATGGCGATGTGTTGGTGGCGGAATCCAATGCCCCGGCCGAATCCGGCAATGAGGGCGGGATAAAAATGTGGATCATGAAAAAGATGAAGAAAATCGCCGGGGCCGGAGTGCCCAGTGCTCACCGCATCACCCTGTTGCGAGACACCAATGGCGATGGGAGGGCCGACGTGCGCGGTGTGTTTCAGGATCATCTGCACTCTCCCTTTGGAATGGTGCTGGTAGGCGATGATTTTTATGTCGCCAATACAGATGCGCTGGTTCGCTTTTCCTACACCCCGGGGCAGACCCGACTCGACGATGAGCCGGTCAGGATTGTAGATCTGCCCGCAGGTCGGATCAATCGCCATTGGACGCGCAATGTGATCACGGATCCGGATGGGGAAAAGCTTTATGTGACCGTGGGATCAAACAGCAATATCGCCGAAAACGGGATGGATCAGGAGGTGGGGCGCGCTGCGATCTGGGAGATCGATATCAAGAGCGGAAAACACCGCATTTTTGCCTCAGGCTTACGCAATCCAAATGGTCTGGCCTGGGAACCATTCAGTGGCGCGCTCTGGACGGTGGTCAACGAGCGGGACGAGTTGGGCAGCGATTTGGTGCCTGATTTCATGACATCGGTTCAAGACGGCGGGTTTTACGGTTGGCCATATAGTTATTTCGGGCAGCATGTGGATGAGCGCGTATCACCACAAGACCCTGATCTGGTGGCGGAAGCGATCGTGCCCGATTATGCCCTGGGGCCCCATACCGCTTGTCTGGGGCTCACTTTTGCGCAAGGCGGCAGTCTGCCGGAAATGTTTCAGAATGGCATGTTCATTGGTCAGCACGGCTCCTGGAACCGCAAACCGCCCAGCGGTTACAAGGTTATCTTTGTGCCGTTCGAACAGGGGCGGCCTACCGGGCAGCCTATCGATGTCCTGACCGGTTTTCTCAGTGAGGACGGTGATGCTCTGGGGCGTCCGGTGGGCGTGGCTATCGATGGCCAGGGGGGCTTGCTGGTGGCCGATGATGTAGGCAATATAATCTGGCGGGTCACCGCCGACAGAAGGGAGGAGCACCTTAAATCCAGGGACATGAGCAGTTCGACCGCCAGGATCTTGCCTTGGTGATGAACCCGGTGGGCATCGGTATTTGACCGTTGTTTTGGATCTGAGCTCGGGAGCGGTCGTCTTTGTCGGTGACGGCAAGGGCTCTGATGCCCTAATTCCGTTCTGGCGGCAATCACCTGCTGGGGCCAGTTTTGCGGCCCCGGGCGGTTGCAGCGCCTGGTTCGGCGTGCTCAGCCACGCCTATGAGGCTAGATTCGTCCCCGCCACCGTCGGCGCCCACCACGTTGATCGAGCCATCGGTCTCCAGCACGACCGCTTGCACCTGGCCCAGCGATCCAATCCCGGCCGCACGCACTGCTGCCCGCACCTCCGCCTCGGTCACCCGCGCTTGTCGCAGGGCTGCGCGCAAGAACTCGCCACGATACATGAGCATAAGTGGATCGCCGGTCACCGCCTGTCGCACCCACCGCGCGCGGACGCTTGACCAGGTGACCGCGAATTGGAGCCCGATCAGTAACGCAAAGGCCAGCGCCCCGTCGGCTAGGGCAACATCCTTCGTCAACAGGACGGTGGCCAGAGTCGAGCCGAGGGCGACAGTCACAACCAAGTCGAAGGCGTTCATCTTGGAAAGCGTCCGTTTACCAGAGAGACGCAGGAAGACGACCAGCACGATGTAGGCCAGCACACCGACAACCAGCGTACGAAGTAAGCTTTCCCAGCCCCTGAAGAATATCAGCTCCAATTCGCCTTTCCTGCTGCCGAACGCGCCGGCTGTGCGGCGCCGGTGTAAAAGTGGCTCGGCCATTTCGCGGCATTGCTCCCGGGGTCCTACACGAGCCGGTTGTTATGCCAAGTTCTTAATTGCTATTTTTGCATGCAGCATTACTTATGCTTTAAGCCGCTGCCACATGGACATGGATCATTTCAGCCCACCTTAGGGTGTTCATGAACGACGGTCATTCTGTCAGAATTGCCCATGCGAGGTTGAGTTGTAAAAGCTTTCGGATTTAACTATCAGGTTCAAGCCCACCGATAAATAGATTAGCTATTTGAATCTTTTACCTTTATTTGCGTTGCTACGTCAATGTAAAAACAGATCGCCCTACAAGGTCGGTGGACCCCGTCGTATAGACAACGAGAATGCCCTGTTAAGCTCGAAGTCGATTCA
>JAGTVD010000338.1 GCA_018224505.1 Desulfatitalea sp.
AGCCGCCGCGACCGGTATGCGGCGCCACCGCGTAGACATCGGCGGCCATGACGTAGGGTTCCACCTTATAGGTGGCGGCTGCCCCGGCCGAGCGGGCATGGTTGACCGGGTTGATCATGGTAAAGAGCTCCCACGCCCGCCGGTGGTCCCCCAGGCGTGCGAAGGCCATGGCCGCCCAGATGGCCGCATGCGTGTACTGCCCGCCGTTTTCGCGGACGCCCGGGACGTACCCTTTGATGTAGCCGGGATTCAGCGCCGATGTGTCGAAAGGCGGGTCCAGCAGTTGGATCAGCCCATGATTCCGGCGCACAAGGCGTGCGTCCAGCGCATCCATGGCCATGCGCGCGCGCTCCGGATCGCCCGCACCCGAAAGAACCGACCAGCTCTGGGCAATCGAATCGATTTGGCATTCGGGGTTGGCGGACGACCCCAGGGGCGTGCCGTCGTCGAAATAGGCGCGACGGTACCACCCGCCATCCCAGCCGTTCTGCTCCAGATTCCGGCGCAGTTGGTCCGCTTCCGCCTGGCAACGCGCGACGAAATCCAGGTCCCCGCGCAGGCGGGCGATCGGCACAAAGCGTATCAGCACGTCATAAAGGAAAAATCCCAGCCACACGCTTTCGCCCTTGCCGTGTTCGCCTACCAGGTTCATGCCGTCGTTCCAGTCACCGGTGCCCATGAGCGGCAGGCCGCGTTCACCGAAATTAAGGCCGTTGAGAATGGCGCGCACACAGTGCTCGTAAAGGCTGGCCGCCTCTTTCGCTTGCCCGGGCAGATCGTAATACGATTCTTCATTCGCATTGACCGGGCGGCCTGTAATAAAGGGGATAAGCTCATCCAGCACGCCGGTATCGCCGGTGGTCAAAACATAGCGGCCGGTGGCCAGCGGCAGCCACAGGTAGTCGTCCGAACAGCGCGTGCGCACCCCCCGACCTGTAGGCGGATGCCACCAATGTTGAACATCGCCTTCCACGAATTGGCGGGCCGCGCACAGCAGCAAGTGCTCGCGCACCAGATGGGGCCGGGCATGGATGAGCGCCATCACATCCTGCAACTGGTCGCGGAATCCGAAGGCGCCCCCCGACTGGTAGGTTGCGCTGCGCGCCCAAAGGCGGCATGCCAGGGTCTGGTACACGAGCCAACCGTTGGCCAGCAGGTTGAGGGCCGGGTCGGGTGTTTCGACTTGCAGCGCACCGAGCGTGTGCCGCCAGTGCTGCCATACCGCTTCCAGCGCACCCTGCGCGACGGACGATCCCCGGAAGCGATGAACCAGATGGCCGGCGTCTTCGGCATCGCGCCCGACACCGAGCCTGAAGATGACCTCGCGTTCTTGCCCGTCGACCAAATTGAAAACCACCTGGATCGCGGCGCACGGATCCAGGCCGGCCCCCACCTTGCCGGAAAGGCGCGTGCGCAGCATGGCCGCCGGACTGCGCAATGACCCGTTGCGTCCCAGAAATTCGGTCCGACTGCCGCTCACCGTGCGCGGCGTGTCATCCGTGTCGAAGAACGCCACCCGGTCCGGAAACTCCGTGTTGTAGGCGTTGCGTGCGAACAGGGCGCCGCTGTCCGGGTCCGTTTCGGTGATCACGTGCATGGCCGATTTCGCCCGCAGGTCGCCCAGCACCCATTCCGCGTATCCGGTCGCCGAGATCCGACGGGATCGGCCCGACACGTTGCGCACTCTGAGCACCATGAACTTGACTGCCGCGTCCAGGGCAACGTAGACCCACAGTTCCGAACGGATGCCGCGCTCGGTATGCTCGAAGACGCTGTACCCAAATCCGTGCCGGGTCACATAGGGTGTCGCGCCGCGGCTGGGCAGCGGTGTGGGGGACCAGAAGTGGCCGCGCTCTTCATCCCGCAGGTAAATCGCCTCTCCACTGGCATCCGTCACCGGATCGTTGCCCCAGGGGGTGAGGCGGAACTCATGGGCATTCTCGCTCCAGGTGTAGGCCTGACCACTTTCCGAAATGACACTGCCGAAGTGCGGGTTGGCCAGCACATTCACCCACGGCGCTGGTGTCTCCTGCCCATTGGCGGTGGTAACGACATACTCGCGCCCATCCGGGGTGAATCCACCCAATCCGTTGAAAAAGGTCAGATCGTGACGCGGCAGGGCGGCCACGGACAGGGGCTCGGAGCGGTGGGTGCGGGTCAGGGTTAGAAGCGGCACCGCGGGTTCCGCCAGCGTGCGCCGGTTGAGCTGATCCGCCAGCGGCCCCCGGCTGTCGGTGATGATGGCGCGGGCCACCGTCTGGATCAGAATGCGGTCTTCCTCTGCTATCTGGTCGGCCGGTCTAACGAATATGCCCCCGGGCCGATCGGTCACATGGGCTTCGGCGCTGGCGGCAACGAGCCCCATGATCTGGTCGTGGAGCAGTTGCCGGTAACCGGCGCGATCTTCGTTCCAGATCACCAGATCGACCGCCAGTCCCTTAAGGTGCCAGTAGGCGTGGGCCTGAACCAGTTGGCGCACCAGGGCGATATTGGCCGAATCTTCGATGCGCAGCAGCACAATCGGCAGATCGCCGGAGATGGCATGTCCCCACAGACCGGATTGCCCCCGATGGTTCTTGATGAGGACGCTCGGGTCGGCGCGCAGCGACGTATTGGCGTAGATGATGGCACCGGCAAGACGCGCATAGAGTTGCGCATCGGCTTCCGTGGCATTGAGCTGGCTCAGCAGCACCCGGGCATGGGTCCAGGCCAGATCGAAGACGCGATCCGCCAGACGCCGGTCCTGGTATTTTCCCACCAGGCGCACGGCGGCTTCGCGGGTTTCAGCAATCCCGGAGACGATGTTGATGGTGGCCGATTCTTCGGGCGCCAGCAGGATCCGTTGCTGGATGGCGACGATCGGATCGAGCACGGAGCCCTCGCTGCCCGAGAGCGCC
>JAGTVD010000339.1 GCA_018224505.1 Desulfatitalea sp.
ATGGGGTTTTAGTGACGCTTGGGGGTGTGCGCAGGGTTGTTCGGCCCGCACTGTCTGAACGCAGTGAGTTTGCGGGCCTACCCGGAGCACACCCCTTAGCGGCACTTGAACCCCGTTGCGCGCAGCGACACACCCTCGCTACCGGGCGCGCCGGCTTAACTCCCACAACGGCACGCTGCGCCATCTCTTCGGGGTACCTGCCATCGCCCTGCGGATTGATCCGGCACAGCTTGATATCGAGAAATGGTGTGTTATAAGGTGATTCCCCATTGACCCAAGAAAGAGGCTTCGGCATGAACGCGTTTATCCAGTGGTGGCAACATCTGCCCCAACACATCGACCCTGTCATTTTTCAAATCGGTGGATTTCGGCTGCAGTATTACGGCCTGATGTACCTGCTGGCCTTTGGTCTGACCTATACGCTGGCCCTGTACCGCGTTAAAAAAGAAACGCGTTGGACGCTAACCACGGAAGATCTGCAGGGATTGATGACCGCCATGATCATCGGCTTGATCGTCGGCGCACGTTTGGGGTATGTCGTTTTCTACCAACCCGTCTACTACCTGAGCCGGCCGCTTGAAATTTTCCTGCCGTTCGGGTTCGACAACGGTTTTCACTTCACCGGCATTGCCGGCATGTCCTTCCATGGCGGGTTGATCGGCACCGCCATTGGCATGGGGTGGTACACCCGCAAATACAAGCTCGGGTTTCGGGAAATGGTGGATCTGCTGATCCCCTGCGGCACATTGGCCTACACTTTCGGGCGGATCGGCAACTTTATCAACGGCGAACTGTGGGGACGCGTTACCGACAGCGCCATCGGCATGTATTTCCCCCATGCCCCGGGCCCTTTTTTGCGCCACCCCTCGCAACTGTATGAAGCTTTCGGCGAAGGGGTCCTGCTTTTCATCGTACTGTGGTCCCTGCGCAAACGGATCGCCACGCCCGGCGCCATGTTGCCTTTTTATCTGATCGGTTATGGCAGCATCCGCTTTTTCATCGAATTTTTCCGGGAACCGGATGCCCACTTGGGCTTCATCCTTTTTTCGCTGACCATGGGCCAGGTGCTTTGCCTCTGCATGGTCGGGGCCGGAATCGGCCTCTACGGCGTATTTCGAAAGGATTCAATATCGAGAAAAAATCGATGAAACCAATCGTCGCGGTTCAATTCGGGGTGAAAGGTGGTGGCCATGATATGGGCATGCTGCACGAAAACCGGGTCCTTGCCCCGCAGCGCATGCACCTTCACCCCTTCGGCCAAAGATTCGATTCTGGGCGCGCGAATGAAAATCCCGGGGTAGGCACGCAGGCCCAGCACCGGGATATCGATCAACTGGGTATCACTGGCGATCTGCCGTCCGTAGGCGTTTCGACGGACGGCCACGGGGAGCACACCCAACGATCCGCTGTGCCCATCATCCACCTGTTCAGCCAATAAAATCGCCCCGGCACACACCCCCCAAACCGGCATACCGTCATCGATCCGGCGCAAAAGCGGCGCACGCATGCCGAACTCGTCGAGAAATTTGGCCATGACCGTACTCTCGCCACCGGGAATGATCAGCCGGTCGATTGCCTCCATGGCGTCGATGTCACGTACGATGACAGCGTCCACGCCACACCGTTTCAGGTGGGGTATATGATCCAGAAAGGCCCCTTGCAATCCGAGCAGCCCAACCAACATTAAAGCACCTACACGCCCCGTTCGGCCATTTTGATCGCCAGGGTATCGCTTTCCAGTCCAATCATGGCCGAACCGAGGTTTTTGGAGATCTCCACCAGTTTGGCCGGATCCTGGAAGTGGATCACGGCCTGCACAATGGCGTGGGCCATGCGGGGGGGGTTCTGGGATTTGAATACCCCCGAGCCGACAAATACACCGTCCGACCCGAGGGCCATCATCAAGGCGGCATCGGCCGGCGTCGCCACGCCCCCGGCAGCAAAGTTCACCACAGGGAGACGCCCTAGATCCCGGGTCTGCCGAACAACATCCAGCGGTACCCGCATCTGCCCTGCCGCTTGCACCATTTGATGCTCATCCATCCCGTTGAGGGCACTGATCTCCTCGGTGATGGCACGCATATGGCGCACCGCCTCCACAATGTTGCCGGTCCCGGCCTCTCCCTTGGTACGGATCATAGCCGCGCCTTCGTTGATGCGGCGCAGCGCTTCGCCCAGATTACGGGCACCACATACAAACGGCACCTTGAACGGGGACTTATCCACATGACGGCTCTCGTCAGCCGGTGTCAGCACTTCGCTTTCGTCGATAAAGTCGACCCCCAGTGCTTCCAGCATCTGTGCTTCCATGAAATGGCCGATGCGCACCTTGGCCATAACCGGAATGCTCACGGCATCCATAATCGCCTGGATCATGGCCGGATCGCTCATGCGGGCCACCTGCCCATCCTTGCGAATGTCGGCGGGAACCCTTTCCAGTGCCATCACAGCGCAAGCGCCGGCCTCCTGGGCAATCAGAGCCTGTTCGGCATTTGTCACATCCATAATCACGCCGTTTTTAAACATCTCGGCAAAACCCTTGTTGATTTGTTCGCGTGCCATGTCTCTTTCCTTTATCTGTTGTTGCTTTTGGTCCTGCAATGTACTAACTTTTGCCCAACAATACGTCAAATAGATTAGTACAATTAATTATTTGTCCGGCAAGTGTCAAGCATGAAATCCAAAATGCCCCTTTATATCCAAATTGCCGCCGTAATCCGGGCCCGCATTGCCGAAGGGCTATACAAGCCAGGGGAAAAAATTCCTCCCATTCGGCAGTTCACCGACACATTCGGGGTCAACAAAGCCACGGTGCACAAGGCTTTTGAGCGTTTGAAACAGGAAGGGGTGCTTGAAAACCGGGTGGGCAGCGGTTCCTATGTGCGTTACCCTGAAATGATCTTTCCTGCCGCAGGCATATTCGACTTTCGCACGGACTACCTGCACGACCAATTTTTCCCTTTCCAGCAAATCCAGTCCCTTTTCAACGCGTTGTTCGAACAGGAGCGCGCTCGCGCTCTGGCGCCTACGCCCACCAAAGGCGACCCCGACCTGGTGCGGGTTCTGAGCCAATACTATCACCTGCCGGCGGAACGCATGCTGATCATTTCCGGCGCCCAACAGGGGCTTGACCTTGTCGCCAAGGTATTTGCGGCCAACATCAGCGAATCGATGCTGTTCGAGG
Organism: Desulfatitalea sp.; assembly: GCA_018224505.1. GTDB lineage: Bacteria > Desulfobacterota > Desulfobacteria > Desulfobacterales > Desulfosarcinaceae > Desulfatitalea. Next base: position 3,185 of record JAGTVD010000339.1, read on the forward strand.
ACCCCACCTACCCTGGCGCCATCTCCTTGTTCAAAGCGCGCCACTTCGTTCGCCTGGACCCGGATGGCCCGGACCTGGAACAGCTGGATCGGCAATTACCGGGCCATATCCGCCTCTTTTACACGATGCCCTCGGTCCACAACCCCACCGGGATCGCCTATTCCATGGCCAAGAAGGAAGCCGTGGCCGAACGCGCAAAGCACCATGCATTCTACATCATCGAAGACGATTATCTAGGGGAATTGAAATCCCCCGAGCCGAGGATGGTGGATATGGCGCCGGAGCGCACGATCCACATCAAATCTTTTGCCCAAACCACCTTGGCCGGATTGCGTCTGGGATTCATGGTGGTTCCCGCGACCCTTTATGATCGTTTTGTTTTTGCCAAACACTCCTCCGATATCACCTCATTCGGCCTGTTGCAAAAGTGCCTGCGAGAGTTCATCCGACAGGGGCACTACACCCAACACATCGCCGACTTGCGCCAGCACGCCACTGCCCGGCGCCAGCGTCTGTGCCGTCTATTGCTGGACTATCCTTTTTTGAGTACCGCTGCCGATCAGTGGGGTTACAGCCTGTGGATCAAACCCGCCATCCCCCTGGACTTAAGCCCGGTACC
>JAGTVD010000340.1 GCA_018224505.1 Desulfatitalea sp.
GACAATCCACATGCGCATAGTGACGCTTTTCACTCTCGTACTCCACGTGCGCCGTGGCGATGGTGATCCCGCGCTCTTTCTCCTCGGGCGCTTTGTCGATCTTGTCAAAGGGAATGAACTCCGCGCGGCCCTTCAACCCGTTGTGCTTGGTGATCGCCGCCGTCAACGTCGTCTTGCCATGGTCGATATGACCGATGGTCCCTACATTGACATGGGGCTTCTTTCTCTCAAATTTTGCTTTCGCCATCTTGTCCTCCTCTAATCGGGCTCTCGATTAGACAAAAGAATAGGTTTTAAATTCCTTGCCGGGGGGGTTATTCCTGGATTTAAAACCTATTGCACGTCGGAATGCTCACGCTTACCAGCGGTAGTGGGCAAAAGCCTTGTTTGCATCTGCCATTTTGTGCGTGTCTTCCTTCTTTTTAACAGCACCGCCACGGCTGTTGGCCGCATCCATCAATTCACCCGCCAGCTTGGAGGCAAATCCCAGTTCGGAACGACTGCGGGCGTGAGCGATCAGCCAGCGAATGGCCAGTGCCGTGCGCCGTGCAGACCGGATTTCAGTGGGCACCTGGTAGGTCGAGCCCCCAACCCGTCTGGACTTGACCTCGATCATCGGACGGACATTGTCCAGTGCCTGCTCAAAAACTTTCACAGGTAAGCTCTTGGTCTTTTGTTCGATCATGTCGAAAGAGCCATACAGCAGGGACTCAGCCACGCTCTTTTTGCCGTCACGCATCAAAGCGGAAATGAATTTGGCCACCAACTTGCTGTTGTATTTGGCATCCGGAATGACGATCCGCTCTGGGACTTCTCTTCTTCTGGGCATATGCTACACCATCATATTGACTTTATTGCGATTAATGCCGGCTATTTCGGCTTTTTAGCCCCATATTTGGAGCGACTCTGCCGACGATCCTCGACCCCCAGGGTGTCCAGCGTGCCACGCACGATGTGATAGCGCACACCGGGCAAGTCCTTGACACGACCCCCACGCACCAAAACCACCGAGTGCTCCTGGAGATTGTGCCCGATGCCGGGAATATAAGCGGTCACTTCGATACCGGTGGTCAAGCGGACACGGGCCACCTTACGCAGCGCCGAGTTGGGTTTCTTGGGAGTCGATGTGTAAACACGAGTACACACGCCCCTTTTCTGGGGTGCTCCCTTCAACGCGGGCGCAGTGGTTTTCTGCTTGATCCGCTTGCGGCCATTCTTCACGAGTTGGTTGATCGTCGGCATACGCTCCTCTTAAGTAATACGCCACTTTGTTCTGGATTCCGCCCTTGGAAAATGGGCCAGTAAAAAGCGGATTAGTATATAGCCACCCGAAAAAAGTCAAGTAGTTTTCCTGGATCGGCCTAATTTTTATTCCTCGAATCAGGAATGGCGCCGTGTTGGAGCCGACCCGTGGGAGAGGTCGGCCCCCATTCAGCTGTTTATTCCGTGAGTCTCGCAAGGTGGTCCACATCCAGACCGAGATAGTCCACCAGCCCCGTTCCAGCGGGAATCAGGCGGCCCATGATCACATTTTCCTTCAATCCACGCAGGTAATCCACGGTTCCGCCGATGGCGGCATCGGTCAACACCTTGGTGGTCTCCTGGAAAGAGGCGGCCGAGATGAAGCTGTCGGTGCTCAACGATGCCTTCGTGATACCCAGAATCAGCGGTTCGGCAGTGGCCGGCTTACCGCCGGCAGCCAGAACGGCCTGATTGGCATCATCGAACACAATGCGATCCACTTGCTCTTCCACGATAAACTCGGTATCGCCCACATCGATGATCTTCACCCGCCGCATCATCTGCCGCACAATGACTTCGATGTGCTTGTCGTTGATGCGCACGCCTTGCAGCCGGTACACCTCCTGCACCTCATCCACCAGGTAGCGCGCCAGGGCCACTTCCCCCTTAATCCGCAGGATGTCCTGGGGAACGGCAGCGCCCCCCACAAGGGCTTCACCAGCTTTGACAAAATCCCCCTCGTATACATTGATATGTTTGCCGCGGGGGATCAGGTACTCTTTTTTATCGCCCACATCAACAGGCGTCACAGTGACCTTCTGTTTACCCTTCTTGGTGGATTTGGCAATGCTGATATACCCTTCAATCTCGCTCAGCACGGCGATCTCTTTGGGCTTGCGCACCTCGAACAGTTCAGCCACTCGTGGCAAACCGCCTGTGATGTCCTTGGTCTTGGTGGTGGCTCGCGGCAACTTGGCGATCACATCACCGGCCTTGACATCGTCCCCCTCTTCAACCATCAGGATGGCATCCATGGGCAGGATGTAGCGGGCCATACCACTACCGGTGGAAAGTTTCGCAGTGCGGCCGTCGGCCCCCTTGATGGAGATGCGGGGCCGCTCCTCACCTGTTTTGGATTCAATAACCGTGCGGCTGGATTTGCCGGTAACCGGGTCGACCTTTTCCTTCATTGTCTTGCCGGGAATCAGATCACCGAATTTGACGGCACCGGCCACCTCGGTGATGATCGGGGTGGTAAAGGGGTCCCAGGTGGCCAGCAGCTGACCCGGCTCTACTTCCTGCCCGTCATTGACCAGCAGATGGGCGCCATAGATCACCGGGCAGCGTTCCCGCTCCCTCCCGGTCTTGCCCACAATGGCAAACTCCCCGCCCCGCCGGTTCATGACCACGTTGTGGCCCTGGGCGTTTTGCACCACATTGAGCTCCAGATACTTGACATTACCTGCCATACGGGCCCGGATGTCTGCCTGCTCCACCCGTCGACTGGCTGTACCGCCGATGTGGAAGGTACGCATGGTCAACTGGGTCCCAGGCTCACCGATGGATTGGGCAGCCAATATGCCGATGGACTGACCGATCTCCACCCGCCGGCCATGGGCCAGGTCGCGGCCGTAGCAGGCGGCACAGACACCATACTTGGTTTGGCAAGTCAGCACGCTTCGAATCTTAGCTCGGGTGATACCCGCCTCCTCAAGAATGCGGACCGCCTTCTCATCGATCTCCTGGTTGGCCGGAATCAACACCTCATCGGTAAATGGATCGAGGATGTCTTCGACCGTCACCCTGCCCAACACACGTTCACCCAGGCGCTGGATCACTTCACCGCCTTCCATGAGAGGTTCCACTTCCACTCCCATCATGGTGCCGCAGTCATCTTCGGTAATGGTCGCGTCCTGGGCAACGTCGGCCAGACGCCGGGTCAAGTATCCGGAGTTGGCGGTCTTAAGTGCCGTGTCGGCCAAGCCTTTACGCGCACCATGGGTGGAGATGAAGTACTGAAGCACCGAAAGCCCTTCACGGAAGTTGGCCTGGATGGGGGTTTCGATGATTTCACCCGAAGGTTTGGCCATCAGGCCTCGCATACCGGCCAACTGCCGCATCTGGTCCTTGCTGCCGCGGGCGCCGGAATCGGCCATCATGTAAATAGGGTTGAGGCTTTCGGCCACGATGGGCTGCCCTTTGTCGTCGAGCACCGGCTTGCCGCCGTCGTCGTACACCAGGGCATTTTTCATGGCATCCATCATTTCGTTGGCCACATCGTCGGTCGCCTTGGCCCAGATGTCCACGACCTTGTTGTATTTCTCACCCTGGGTGATCAAACCCTCGGTGTATTGGCGACCGATTTCAGTCACCTGCAATTCCGCTTGCCGCAGGGTTTCCCACTTGGCTTCGGGTATGATCATATCGTTGATGCAAATGGAAAGCCCACCCTTGGTGGAGTATTTGTAGCCGATGTCCTTCAGTCGGTCGGAGAGAATGACGGTAGCCTTGGGGCCAAGGTTACGATAGGCAAAATCGACCAAATCCCGCAAAGCGCCTTTGTCCATCACGCGGTTGATGAATTCGAAGGGCATCTCCTGACGCTTCTCCATCACCTGGAACAGGTGATAGCCGTTATCGGCCTTTACGACGTCGCTGACCGCACCTTCGGTCAACCCGAAGAGGGTCTCGGCATCTTCGGCCCGGGCGCCGAAAATCCGCTGGAACTCATCCTTTCGCAACAGCCCGAGATAGCCATCCTCGGTCTTGTCGATGCTCCGGGAGTGCTCTCGCACCATCTGCACGAAATCGGCCCCTGCCTGGATCTGTTCCAGGATCTGCTCCGCATCCCGGGCATCATCCACCTTCAGGTGACGCATGACGATCAGATGGTCCTTGGGCATGATTTCCCATAGCAGGATGCGCCCCACAGCGGTTTCGTGCCGCTTGGCGCCAATGCGCACCACGATCTTGGCATGCAGGTCCACTTGACGGGCGTCATAGGCGATGCGCACCTCTTCGGGGTTGGCGAAATGTTGCCCCTCCCCTTTACGGCCGTTGATCCCCAGCGTCATGTAATAGGTTCCCAGTACGATGTCCTGGCTGGGCACAATGATGGGGCTACCGTTGGCGGGCGACAGGATATTGTTCGACGAAAGCATCAAAACCCGCGCTTCGATCTGGGACTCCACCGACAGTGGCACATGAACCGCCATTTGGTCACCGTCAAAGTCGGCGTTGAAGGCGGTGCAGACCAACGGATGAAGCTGTATGGCTTTGCCTTCGATCAGCATGGGCTCGAAGGCCTGGATACCGAGACGATGCAAAGTGGGGGCCCGATTGAGCATCACGGGGTATTCGCGCACCACTTCATCAAGGGTATCCCACACTTCCGGCACTTCGCGTTCCACCATTTTTTTGGCGCTTTTGACAGTGGACACGAGCCCTTTTTGCTCGAGCCGATAGTATACAAAGGGCTTGAACAGCTCCAGCGCCATCTTTTTGGGAAGACCGCACTGGTGCAGCCGCAGGTTGGGCCCGACGGTGATGACGGTACGGCCGGAGTAATCGACCCGCTTGCCCAGAAGGTTTTGGCGGAAGCGGCCTTGCTTGCCTTTGAGGGTATCGCTCAGCGATTTAAGCGGTCGCTTGTTGGTTCCGGTGATAACGCGGCCATGGCGGCCGTTGTCGAACAGCACATCCACCGACTCTTGCAACATGCGCTTTTCATTGCGCACGATGATATCGGGCGCCTTGAGATCCATCAACCGTTTGAGCCGGTTATTGCGGTTGATCACCCGACGGTACAAATCGTTTAAATCGGAAGTGGCAAAGCGACCCCCTTCCAAAGGCACCAGGGGACGCAGGTCCGGCGGGAGCACCGGTATCACATCCATGATCATCCAGACGGGATCCAGGCCGCTTTTCCGGAACGCATCCACGATCCTCAGCCGTTTGGAGAGTTTCTGGCGCTTGGCAACCGAATTGGTACTGCGCACCTCTTCACGCAGCGAGGTGTAAAGCGCATCCAGGTCAATCCCCTCGAGGAGACGCTTGACCGCTTCGGCGCCGATGCCTGCCTCGAACTTGCCGCCGAACTGCTCCATCGCTTCCCGGTACTTTTCTTCGGTCAGCAGTTGGCAGCGCTGAAGCGGTGTGTCCTTTGGATCGATGACCAGGTAGGAATCGAAATAGAGCACCTTCTCCATACTCTTGAGCGTCAGATCAAGAAGGTTGCCGATTTTACTGGGCAAACTTTTGAGAAACCAGATATGGGAAACCGGTGTGGCCAGTTCGATATGGCCCATGCGCTCGCGACGCACCTTGGACTGGATGACCTCCACCCCGCACTTTTCGCAAATCACGCCCCGGTGCTTCATGCGCTTGTATTTGCCGCAATTGCACTCGTAGTCTTTGGTGGGACCGAAAATTTTGGCGCAGAACAGCCCTTCCCGTTCGGGCTTGAAAGTACGGTAGTTGATAGTCTCCGGCTTCTTGATCTCACCGTGGGACCACTGCCGAATTTGCTCAGGCGAAGCCAGCGCCACCCGAACACCGCGGTATTGTCGCGGGTCGGTCGGCTTGGCGAAAAAATCATACAAAGTTTCCATGCACATTTCCTCGAGTTGGAAAAGTATTCAGTGCTATATGAATCCACCGGCCGAGCGAAATGCATCGGCCGGAAGTCGTTACGATTGGGGCATATCCTTTTCTTCCAGCAAACCGACATCCAGCCCCAGCGCCTGCAGTTCCTTGGTCAGCACCTTGAAGGATTCAGGCAGGCCGGGTTCAAGAATGTTTTGCCCCTTGACGATTTTCTCATACATGCGCGTCCGGCCGGCCATGTCGTCGGACTTGACGGTCAAAAACTCCTGCAGCGCGTAAGCCGCTCCGTAGGCTTCCATGGCCCACACTTCCATTTCACCCAGTCGTTGCCCGCCGAATTGGGCCTTGCCGCCCAGTGGCTGCTGGGTGACCAGGGAGTAAGGACCGATGGAGCGCGCATGAATTTTATCATCCACTAGATGATGCAACTTGAGCATGTACATGCAGCCCACGGTGACCTTTTCCCTGAACGGTTCGCCCGTGTGGCCGTCATAGAGGGTCGCCTGACCGTTGCGCGCCACACCGGCTTCGGCCAGCAAGCTCTTGATTTCATCTTCCTTTGCGCCGTCGAACACCGGGGTCGCCATGAAGACCCCGTTTTTGTAATTGCCGGCCATGGTCAGCACACCGTCATCGTCCAGTTGGTCGATGGCCTTGACCGTTTCGGCATCATCGAAAACCCGCTTGAACTTTTCACGCAGCGCCGCGCTCTTTTGCTCCTCGAGCAGCTGGTTGATCTGATTGCCCAGCCCCTTGGCGGCGCGCCCCAAATGGATTTCCAGGATCTGGCCCACGTTCATACGGGAAGGCACCCCCAGGGGGTTCAGCACCATATCCACCGGCGTGCCGTCTTCGAAATAGGGCATGTTTTCAATGGGCAGGATTTGAGATACCACCCCCTTGTTCCCGTGGCGCCCGGCCATTTTGTCACCCACGGACAGCTTGCGCTTCATGGCCACGTATACTTTGACCATCTTGATAACACCGGGAGGCAACTCATCGCCGCGCTCAAACCGCTGAAGATAATTCTCGAACTGCTCCCGAACCACGTCACACAGCTGCCGGTAATGCTCCAGCAAATCATGCACCTTTTCGGTGGTCTCGGCATCGTCCAGTACCATACCCTCCAACTGCGCCATGGGAATGTCGGTCAGCATGCCGACCGCCACTTCATCGCCTTTAACGCCGAAGGCTTTTTTGCCTTTCTTTAACGGGGCGGCCAAATGTTGGCCGGCGGCCACCGCCTCGATCTGCTCCTTGACGATCATTTCGATCTGTTTCAACTCGTCGTCGCGATTGCGTTCGAGCAAGGCGATATCCGCCATCTCGATCGCCTGGGTGCGCTCATCCTTTTCAGTTCCCCTGCGGGCAAAAACCTTGGCATCGATCACGATACCCTCGACCCCCGGCGGAACGCGCATGGAGGTATCCTTCACATCGCCGGCCTTCTCGCCGAAGATGGCGCGCAACAGTTTCTCTTCCGGAGAAAGTTGGGTCTCGCCTTTGGGCGTGATCTTGCCCACCAGAATATCGCCCTGAACGACCTCCGCGCCAAGACGGATAATACCACTGTCATCCAGATTGCGCAGTGCCTCCTCGCCCACATTGGGAATATCGCGGGTGATCTCCTCTTTGCCCAGCTTGGTATCCCGGGCCACCACCTCGAACTCTTCGATGTGAATGGAGGTGTAAACCCCGTCGCGCACCAGTCGTTCCGAGACCAGAATGGAGTCCTCAAAGTTGTATCCACCCCAGGGCATGAAGGCCACGGTAACATTCTTGCCCAGTGCCAACTCGCCATGGTCGGTGGCCGGCCCATCGGCGATGATCTCGCCGGCGCTGACCTGCTGCCCCCGCTTGACGATGGGACGATGATTAAAGCAGGTATTCTGGTTGGAACGGACAAATTTATGCAAATTATAAATGGAAACCGGTTTCTTCAAACCACTGGGATCGGGTGCATGCCGAATGACGATGCGCGCGGCATCCACATCCACCACCGCGCCATCACGGTCGGCCACGACGGTCACGCCGGAATCCTTGGCCACGACACCTTCGATGCCGGTTCCCACTAGAGGCGCCTCGCTGCTCATCAATGGCACCGCCTGGCGTTGCATGTTGGATCCCATCAAAGCGCGGTTGGCGTCGTCGTTCTCCAAAAACGGAATCAGGGAAGCCGAGACACTGACCAGCTGGTTGGGAGAAATATCCATCAGTTCGATCAGCTCGCGATCCACCATCATGAACTCACCCGCCACACGGGAAGTGACCTGGGCATTGACAAAGCCGCCGTCGTCATCCAACTGGGCATTGGCTTGGGCGATGGGATGTTTTTTCTCCTCGAAGGCGCTCAAGAATCGCACCTCCTGGCTCACCTTGTTGTCCCGAACGACAAGATAAGGCGTTTCGACAAAACCGAAATCGTTGACCCGTGCATAGGTACTCAGGGAGACGATCAGACCGATGTTCGGACCTTCCGGTGTTTCGATGGGACATATCCGACCATAGTGGGAAGGATGAACGTCGCGCACTTCGAATCCGGC
>JAGTVD010000341.1 GCA_018224505.1 Desulfatitalea sp.
GAAACCATGACCGTCTTCGCCGTCTGCGTGGCCGGGCTCTATCCGTTCATCCATTTGGGACGCGTCTGGATGGTTTACTACATGCTGCCGCTGCCCAACCAGCGCACTTTGTGGCCCAATTTCCAGTCACCGCTGATGTTCGATGTGGTGGCCATCAGCACCTACCTGATCGTCAGTTCCCTTTTCTGGTACACCGGCCTGCTGCCCGATCTGGCCACCGTGCGCGACCGCGCCCGCGGCGTGCGCCGCAAAATCTTCACCGTGCTCTCCCTGGGCTGGACCGGCGAGCATGAGCAGTGGCGCCACTACGCCCGGGGCTACCTCTTCTTCGCCGCCCTGGCCACGCCGCTGGTGATCTCGGTTCACAGCGTGGTCTCCTGGGACTTCGCCCTGGCGGTGATTCCCGGTTGGCACACCACCATCTTCGCACCTTACTTCGTGGCCGGCGCTATCCATTCGGGGCTGGCCATGGTGCTGACGCTGATGATTCCGCTGCGCCGGATCTTCCACTACGAGCAGATCATCACCATGCATGTGCTGGAAAGCGTGGCCAAGACCATTGTCTTCACCGGCCTGATTGTGGGGTTCGCCTACGGCACCGAGATGTTCATCGCCTGGTACAGCCGTGTGCCCGCGGAGATGGAAGCGTTCCGCTGGCGCGCCTTCGGCGACTACGCCATTGAATACTGGATCATGGTGATCTGCAACACCGTCGTGCCCCTGCTGCTGCTCTTCAAAAAGGTGCGTACCCATATCGCCTGGTTGCTGGGCATTTCCATTCTGGTGAACATCGGCATGTGGTTCGAGCGCTTCGTGATCATCATCGGTTCGGTGGCCCACGATTTTCTGCCCCATGCCTGGGGGTTGTACCGGCCCACGCTGGTCGAATTCGGGATCATGCTCGGCAGCTTCTGCCTCTTTTTCTTTCTGTTCGTGCTGTTCGTCAAGCACATGCCGTCGGTCTCCATGACCGAGATGAAGGAAACCGTGCACGCCGGAGGGCCCCATGGCCAGTGAGCGGGTCTCCCTGATGGGACTATTCGATACGGAAGAACAGACCGCCTCGGCCATTCGTGGCCTGCGCAACACCGGATATACGCTCGAACGGGTGCACAGCCCGATACCGAGCCACACCGTCGCCGATGCGCTGGATTTGCCCCAGAGCAAAGTGGGCTGGTTTACTCTGGCCGGGGGCATCATCGGCTTCTTCTGCGGATTTTTTCTGGCCGCCTTCACCGCCGCCCGCTGGAGCCTGATCGTCAGCGGCAAGCCCATCATGGCCTGGGTCCCGTTTATCATCGTGGGGTTCGAGGTTACCATTCTGTTTGCCGTTTTCGGCAATGTGCTGGGCTTGATCTCCCAGGCGCGGTTGCCGCGTCTTCGAATGCCCAAACACTACGATCCGCGCTTTTCCGGACACAAGTTCGGCGTACTGGCCAGTTGCACCGTCCAGGAGCGCGGCGGTCTGGAACGCTTTTTCGAGGCCAAGGGCGCCGAAATGATGCCGGATGAACCGTCCGCCACAGCAACCGGCACCGTTCGGCCGGCACCGGGAGGCGCCCGATCATGAGCAACCACTCCCCGGCGCCCGCCACCTATAACAAGCGACCGACGGCCACGGCTTACCTGTGCACCCTGATGGTGGGCGTGGGCGCGGCGACGTTTATCCTCCAGGCCGTCGGCACCCATCCGGAAAGGGCCTGGCAGGCTTACTTGATCAACTTTCTGCTTTTTTCGGCCATCGCTCACGGGGCCGTGCTTTTCTCCACCCTGATGCACACCGTGCATGCGCGCTGGAGCGGTCCGCTGTCCGATCTGGCCGAAGCGTTCACGGCCTTTTTCCCGATCTCCTTCGTGCTGTTTCTGATGTTGTTTCTGGGCCACGGGTACCTGTTTCCATGGCAGGGACAGGATCTGCACGGCAAGGAGCCGTGGCTCAACCTGCCGTTTCTTTTTTCCCGCAACGCGCTGGGGCTGCTGACCCTTTACGGTCTGGGGCTGGCCTACCTCTATCATGCCCTGTGGTTCAAGATCAGCGCCCGGGGCGCCAGCGGTCCCCTGGCCCGGTATCTGCAGCGGCGCTGGCAGCGGCGGCCGCCCGACAGCGGACGCTACCGGCAGCGCATGAACGTGCTGAGCATCCTCTATATGCTGGCCTTTTCCATCGTGCTTTCGGTGCTGGGCTTCGATCTGGTGATGAGCATGGATCCTCACTGGTTTTCGACCCTGTTCGGGGCCTACTCCTTTGTCAAGGCCATCTATGTGGGCTTCGGCGCTTTGATCTTTTTGGCGGCGCTGCTCCATTTGAGCCCGGGCAACGGATTTTCCTTGCGGCCGGCGCAGTTTCACGATATCGGCAAGCTTTTTTTCGCTTTCGGCCTGGTGTGGGCCGACTTTTTCTATGCCCAATTGGTGGTGATCTGGTACGGCAACATCCCCGAGGAGACCGCCTACGTGATCGAGCGCATCATGGTGGCCCCCTGGCAGGGGTTGGCCTGGACGGTGTTCGGGGTTTGCTTCGTGGCGCCTTTTCTGATTCTGCTCAATAAGAAGATCAAGATGGTGCCGGCGGCCATGGCGGTGCTCTGCGCCGTGGTGATCGTGGGCATGTGGCTGGAGCACTTTCTCCTGCTTGGTCCGATCTATCACGCCCATGCCGGGGCGTTGCCCCTGGGGTGGACCGAGCTGCTGATCGCTTTGGGTTTTCTGGGACTGTTGGCGGGGGCCGTGGCGGCTTATCTGGGCCAGTTTCCCGAGGTACTCGCGGTCCGGGCGGAGGAGGGGCGCTGATGGAGATCCTTATCCTGGCCGCTTCCCTGCTGGCGCTGCTGGCGACGGCGGTGCTGATCGGCACAATGGGGCGTCCGTGGCGGCTCTTTACCGCTTTTGGCGAGAGCGTGCGCGGCATATGGGCCAACCGCTGGCCGCTGGGTTGGATCACGGCCAGCGTCTTGCTGGTGCTGGGGCTTCTCTATTTCTATTACCTGCCGCCGGGCACCCGCATCGGCCCTGAACAGCCCATCGCCTTCAGTCACCGGCTGCATGCCGGCGACAAGGCCATCGACTGCCGGTTCTGCCACCCCTATGTCGAGCGTTCCAATCATCCGGGGCTGCCGGCGGTGGAAAAGTGCCTGTATTGCCACAATTACATCATTGCCAACCACCCCGAGATTCTCAAGGAACACGAATATTATGACACCGACACACCCACGCCGTGGGTCAAGGTGTTCATCATGCCCGAGCATGTGCTGTTCAATCACCAGCGCCACCTGCTCAGCGGCATCGACTGCGCGGCCTGCCACGGCGAAGTTCGGCAAATGGACCGCCTCCAGGAACGCCGGTTGAAGATGGGATTCTGCATCGAATGTCACCGGGAAAAGAAAGCGACTTTGGATTGCTGGTTGTCATGTCATAATTAAAAGAAGATAGTGTAAAGTTCAAATAGACCCAAATACTTGCTTTTAACTTTACACGCTACGCGACACTATTTTTAGACGCTGAAGAGGAATAACGCTTGTCCGATCGAGAATTGACCCACTTCCCAGGCGAATATGCGACGGCCAAGGCCTTTTGCTTGACTTCGGGCTTCTGGATGGTCGTGGCGACCGCATATGGTCTGCTGGGGGCCACCCAGTTGATAGCGCCCGATTTAACGGCCAATATCGGTTGGATCGTATTCGGTCGGGTGCGGCCTACGCATGTGAATTTGGTGCTGTTCGGTTTTGTCACCCCCGGGCTGCTGGGTGCGGCTTTTTACTATATCCCGCGGCTGCTGGGGACCCGGCTTTACTCGGAGCGGCTGGGCGTGGCCACGGCCGTGGTTTGGAACGTGGCCGTGGCCTCCGGCGTGGTCACCCTGGCCATGGGCATGACCCAGGCCAGGGAGTACGCCGAGCTGATCTGGCCCATCGATATTCTGATCGTTCTGGGTTTTCTGCTGTTGTTCTTCAACTTTATCATGACCGTCCGGCAGCGGCAGGAGCCGATTCTGTATGTTTCGGTCTGGTACGTGCTCGCCGCCATGGTTCTCACGGCCTGCACCTATGCCCTGGGCAACGTGATCTGGAGACCCGACAGCGGGGCGCTGGTGGGCATACCGGATGCCATCCTGCTCTGGTTTTACGGGCACAACGTCTTCGGTCTGCTGCTGACACCGTTGTCCGTAGGCGTGGCCTACTATGTTATCCCGCGCGCCACGGGCAACCCCCTCTACAGTCACACGCTCTCTTTGCTGGGCTTCTGGTCGCTGATCGTCATCTACACCCACATCGGCACCCACCACCTGCTGCAGGTGCCGGTGCCCACCTGGCTCAAGGTGGTGGCCATTGTGGACAGCGTGGCCATGGTGATTCCGGTTTC
>JAGTVD010000342.1 GCA_018224505.1 Desulfatitalea sp.
ACCAGGTGCTGTCTGGGCAGCATCCCGAGAAAGGTGACCCCCAGTGGATTGAGGCGCATCTCCTCCCACGCTTCGCGCAGTCCGGCGGCCAGCAACAGGGCCAGTGCCCGGCCACGGGCGGTCCTGCGGCCTGCCCAGCCGGGCCAACGCCTCAGTGGGGATCCCGGCAGGCTCATCAGGTGGGCCAACAGCCGATCCGTGTGCCAGGAAAAGCCACCGCCAGGACAGCACAAATCCCCGCCCTGGCGCACCCGGGTTGAACGCTTGTTCAGGATCAGACACGGTTCGGCCGCGCCATGACCGGCATTGCAGGTACTCAAAACAAAGAGAACCACCGAATTCCGCTTGAGTTGCCGGGGGTCCGGGCCCACGATGCCGCCGCCCAGAGCTTCGATACCCATCGACGCTTCGATGTGGGCCCGCAGGGTTTCCGGGTTGTTCAGGAGGGTATCGGTCAGAGAACTACCCATAGGCCCGCCGCGCCGTCATGGCTTGAATACCTTCATTCCCTGGGGGGTATCCTGCACCAGGTACCCCCGCTCCTGAATCCGGTCCCGCAGCTCATCGGACAGGGCCCACTGTTTCTCCTGGCGGGCCCGCTGGCGCGCATCGGCCAGGGACTGGATCTCGTCGGGCAGGGTCTCGCTTCCGCCGGCTTTTTCCAGGTCCAAACCCAGCACCCGGTCAAAATCGAACATTGTGGCCAATTTGGTTTCGGGTGGCAGCTCCGACTTGAGCATTTCCTGCACCACGGCCAGCGCCTGGGGCATATTGAGGTCGTTGTTGACGGCTTGCCGGAACTTCTCCTGATAGCCGTTGTCAATGTCACCGGGTGCGGCGGTGTCCAGAAGGGCGCGCACCTGGTTTCGCAAGTGCTGCAAACCGTTCTGGGCCGCAGCGATGGCCGATTCGCTGTACTCCATGGGTTTGCGGTAGTGGGTTTGAAAGGCCGCGAAACGAAAGGCCAGCGGTTCGACACCATTTCGCGTCGCCGTGGCATCAAGGGTCAGGAAGTTGTCCTCGCTTTTGGCCATCTTCTTGCCGCCTGCAATGATCAAAAAGGCGCCGTGCATCCAGAAATTGAAAAATTTTTTGCCGGTGGCCGCCTCCGACTGTGCGATTTCATTGGTATGGTGGACATCGATGTGATCGGTGCCGCCGCAATGAATGTCGAGCATATCCCCCAGATACTTCATGCTCATGGCCGAGCATTCGATGTGCCAGCCGGGGAATCCCATCCCCCAGGGCGAGTCCCATTCCATTTGACGCTGCGCGCCCGAAGGTGAAAATTTCCACAGCGCGAAATCGGTGGCATTGCGCTTTTCCGGGTTTTTTTCCACCCGCGCACCCTCTTGCAGCGCCTCGAGGTTTTGATGGGACAGCTTGGTGTACCCCTCGAATCGGGCGGTATCGAAATAGATCCCGTCCCGGGTGCGGTAGGTGTATCCTTTGCGCTCGAGGGCCTGAATCAGGCTGATCTGCTCGGGGATGGTGTCGGTGGCCTTGCACCAGATGGTCGGCTCCAGGACATTGAGGCGCGCGATGTCCCGTTTGAACGCCGCCGTATAGTATTCGGCGATTTCCCAGGCACTCTTGCCTTCCCGCTGGGCGCCTTGCTCCAGCTTGTCTTCGCCCATATCCCGATCGCCGGTCAGGTGGCCCACATCGGTGATATTCATCACATGCCGCACCTCGAGTCCGTTGAAGGCCAGCACCCGTTTGAGCACATCCGAAAAGATATAGGTCCGCAGGTTGCCGATATGGGCATAATTATAAACCGTCGGACCACACGTGTAGAGCCCCACCCGGGGCGGGTGGCTCGCACGAAACGGTTCCTTGCGGCGTGTCAGCGTATTGTATAGAAGGAGATCCATGGTATCCTCAGGTATCCTCAAGTATCCTCAGTGGCGTCATAAAGGCGTTCCATTGATAATTCCGGTATTTTATGCCTTAAGAATCGGGGTGATGTCAAACAAACATTGGATACCGCGGCAATTCGCCCTGAACGGATATGGACGATCGGCCACCACAACCTTATAGTGGATTAATTTCATGGAACAGTAAAGGAGACCGCTATGCAAGCCTATCTAGTACACGATAGCCGGAAACAGAAGGATATGATGGTATTGCCCGAAACGGACCGCCTGGTCCCGGTCGATCGGAAGGTGATGGAAAACTTCATCGCGGTAAAACCCGATTTTGACCAGTGGTCCGGAGCGCCCCTCAATGGCTTGGCGCCCGCGACTTTCGGACGGGTCTTCGCCAGCCGGCAGGTGCAGGAGGATGTGTGCATCATCGATGAAGCCCTCTGGCACCAGCGGATGACCTTCCACCTGGGGTCGCCCTGATTCGTCAATGCCCGCGCCCCCTACGGATAGCGGCAGCGGTAGTGCAGTACCAGTATGCCGGGCTCGAGTTCGCGATGTGAAAGCAGTTCGAGGTCCGCATCCACCGGCTCGGCGAAGAGCGAGAGCCCCTGGCCGAACAGCTTGGGGGTCACAGTGAGTACCAGGTCATCGATGAGCCGGGCCCGGGCGAACAATGAATTGATGGTGGCCCCCCCCGTCAACGCGGCGGCGGAATATCCGCGGGCAACCAGCTTGTCGACAATGACGGTGGGCGGATCGTCGCTGAATACCAAGTGCTCCGAAGATGCATATCGCTGAGGCGAGCGTGTCATCACCCAATTGAGTCGCTGGGGCAGGGGCTTGCCGATGGTGCCGTAGGTACGCGACCCCATGATGACAACCCCCGCCGCAGTGGTCAGCTGTTTGAACATTTTCTTGTCCGCTTTGCCGGTCCAGTCCGGGTAGTGGGTGTTGTGGCGGGCGATTTTTCCATCGGCCGTCATGGCCATTATCAAGGTAATTTTCATGCTTTTGCCGATCTCCTTTTTTTCGGGCTCAACTTTCAAGTGTCACCAACCGATAATATGGCAGAATGCGCCATGCGTTAGCAATACCCGAGAGCACCCTGTTTCGGGCCTGCGCATGCGAAGCCGAAACGACACAAGGGTGATGCGGTCCTTGAAAGCAAGGAATGATTCCCATGAAACCAAGGGTCGGCAGCGGCTCTTGCAGCTTTTTGGAGCGCTTTCATGGCCACCCTTGGAAGCCATGCGTGATGTGAGGAATATCTATGAAAGTATCCTGTTCGTCGTGCCACAAAACCTACGCCCTGCCCGAGGAACGATTGCCCCATGGCAAGGTGGTCAGTTTCCCCTGCCCGGCCTGCACGGCCAAAATCGTCATCGATCTGAGGCCAAAGGCGGACGAGGGTGACAGTGGCGATCGACTGGTTTTCAAACCTTTATCCGAAACATCCGAATCCGAGTTGACCAGCGATGATATCAAAAACCGCATCATCAAACGGGTCAATGACCTGCCCCCCATGCCCAAAGTGCTGCTCAAAGCACGCAAAGTGCTATCGGACCCCAATTCCAGTTTTAAAGACATCGCCAAAATCATCGAATCGGACCAGGCGATCGCCGCTAAGATACTCAAGGTGGCCAACTCGGCCTACTACGGTCTCAGCGGCATGGTCAGTTCCATCCACCAGGCGTCCGTGGTGCTCGGGTACAAAACGCTGGAGCAGGTCATCACCATGGTTTCCTCCACTTCCTTGCTGGGCAAACAGCTCAAGGGGTATGGGCTGAATGCCGGCGAACTGTGGAAACACAGCCTGGCCACCGCCATGGCTTCGCGCATGATCGCCCAAAAGCGCGCCCCTAGCCTGGAGAACGACGCCTTTTCGGTGGGTCTGATCCACGATGCCGGCAAGCTGGCCCTGGACCCGCACATCCTGAAGCAACGTGCTGAACTCGATGCCTTTTTGCGCGACCAGTCCCCCTCTTTTCTGCTGGCCGAACGACACATCCTCGGTTTTGACCATACGGATATCGCCCACGATCTGTGCAAGAAATGGAAGCTGCCGGAAAACCAGGCCGAAGCCATGCGCTATCACCATCACCCGGAAGCATCGGACAACAATCAACTGGCCTATATCGTCCACCTTGCCAACCACATCGCAGCCCAAGCGGGGTTCGGTGGCGGGCCCGGGTTCCAGGAACTGCAATTGAGCCCGGATTGCATGGCAACCCTGCGGCTCAAAGCCGAGGATACCGACGAAATCGCCGCCCAGGTGAGTGCTTCGGTCAACGAACTGACCGCCAGCCTGATGGGATAATGCCGCCCGATAATGCCGCCCGATTGCGCACCCTCCCCTGCTATGGTAAAGTGGCGCCGTTTTCCAGTGAACATACAATTGAAAGGTTCATTTGCCATGACGCATTGTAACAAAGGCCATTTTAAAGCCAAGCACCCCCCGGGTACCACGGTGGCGCCGGCGGTTGCCGAAGCGGTGGGCAAACAGTTGTCCGAGAAGGCGATGACCTGCCAGAGCGCCCATGCGCTGGCCGGATCTCTGGGCGTAGCGCCCGGGGATATCGGGGTGGCCATCGATTTGCAGGAAGGCCAGATCCAGAAATGTCAGCTGGGGCTCTTCGGGTATGGCACCGAACGCAAAGCCATCCAGCCGGCCAAACAAGTGGCACCGGACTTGAAGGCCGCGATTGAAGCATCCCTGGTGGATGGACGGCTGGGTTGTGCGGCGGCGTGGCGCATCGCCGACACGTCCGGCATTGCCCGCATGGCCGTGGCCAACGCCTGCGAGGCGCTGAAAATCAAGATCAACGCTTGCCAGCTGGGTGCATTTTAAGGGCTCGCACAAATCGAACAACGATCCACAGGGGTGCCGAAAGGCACCCATTTTCACAGGAAATGGGTATGTCAGAAGAAAACGCCGCATCCGGTGCACCCGTCGGAATTTACGTCCACATCCCTTTTTGCCAGAGCAAGTGCCCCTACTGCGATTTCTATTCGATTACCGATCTGGACCGTATTCCCGACTATCTGCAGGCCCTCAAGGCGGAAATGAAATTGACCGCCGATGGGGGTCTGCGCGCCGACACGCTTTACATCGGTGGCGGCACCCCCTCGGTCCTGAGCCCCAAGCAGATGGGACAGGTTGTGGATTGGGCAGCCGCCTATTTCAACCTGACCCCCACCGCGGAAATGACCCTGGAAGTCAACCCCGCCACCGTCACCACCCGCGACCTGCAAGATTATGCGGCCTTTGGTTTCAACCGGCTCAATATCGGTGTACAGTCCTTCAACGACCGCCACTTGGCTTTTCTGGGCCGTCGCCACAACGCGGAACA
Organism: Desulfatitalea sp.; assembly: GCA_018224505.1. Taxonomy (GTDB): domain Bacteria; phylum Desulfobacterota; class Desulfobacteria; order Desulfobacterales; family Desulfosarcinaceae; genus Desulfatitalea. Next base: position 5,219 of record JAGTVD010000342.1, read on the forward strand.
GGCCTTGGCGGCAGTGCAGGCAGGCATCGCAGCGGGTTTCACCAACATCGGATTCGACTTGATGTTCGGGCTGCCGGATCAGACGCCGGGTGCCTGGAAAAAAGACCTCTTGCAAGCCATTCGCCTGGCGCCCAAACACCTTGCCTGTTACATCCTCTCCTACGAAGACCGTACGCGGCTGCATGCCGACTTGCAGGCCGGGCGCTTCGCACCGCTTTCCGACTTGCGGACCGCCGACCTCTTTCGCATGACCCATGATTTTCTTGGGGCTGCCGGCTATGAGCATTATGAAGTGTCCAACTATTCCCGCGGCAGTCGATGGCGCTCGAAGCACAATCAGAAGTACTGGAACGGCCTGCCCTACATCGGCTTGGGGCCATCGGCCCACAGTTGCCAGCTGCCGCATCGGTGGTGGAACCACCGCGCGCTGGATCACTATCTGGAGACCATCGCCCAAGGTGAATTGCCCCGCGCCGACGAGGAGCATCTGTCCGAAGAGCAGCAGATGATGGAGGCGCTGTTTTTGGGCCTGCGTCAATCAGACGGGATCGATCTGGCCGACTTTCAGGGTCGCTTTCAAATCGACTTCACCCTCTATTTCCACACCGCCCTGGACCGTTTCTCCGCCGAAGGGTGGCTGGACCTGGACAGCCGGAACTGCTGCCTGACCGTTGAGGGCATGCTGTTTCTGGATCGTATTGTGGATGAGTTGGTGGAGATGATCGATTAGTAGTACTATACCGTTTCCTCGACGATAAACGGTGTGCAACGCAGTGCAAGGCTGCGTTTTTTGACCCACACCCGCACCATGGGGATCACCTCCTCTTCGGGACTCACCAGGTTAGGCAATTCCTGAACACAGGCAATATCATCGATACGGAATTCATAATAGAAGGTGTTGCGGCTGTATGGATCGGCCACCAGTATAACCTTTGAAGGATCGGTCCAGTGTTGCCGCGGTGAGCCGCTGAAAGCCACGTGGCCCTCCTTCAGGCGCCGCATGTCCTTGGGACGCTTGAAGGTTTCGATCTCCATGTGAATGGTGTCTTTGATTAACAACGATGTACTCATTGCGCCCTCTTGGTTCAAAGCCGTGGGTGGTCTGGGAAAAGAGATCCAACCAAGGGCCCGTAGCCCTTCCAAAAAGCGGGAGAGGGTGGATCCCGTCACGCCCGATCCACCCGCTTCCCGGAATATGGGTCACCCCAAAGGGTTCTCGCATTACTTCACAAAGGTTTCGACCGTAGCGTCTTTCCGCAGTCTTTCCAGATAGAGAACCAGTTCACTCTGAATCTTCTCGTTGCGCAAATTGGTTGCGATCTTGGGCTGCACCTCGTCAAAGCTCATGGTCCCGGCATCCCGCCGCTCCACCGTTTGGATCAGATGGTACCCAAAATCGGTCTCGACAACGTCGCTGACCGCGTCGGGGGCTAATTCAAATGCCACCTTTTCAAAGGCCGGCACCATCTTGCCCTTGGAAAAGAAACCCAGGTCGCCCCCATTCGAAGCGCTGGGGCATTGGGAGTTGGCCTCGGCCAAAGCGGCGAAATCTTCCCCGGCCGCCAATTTCACCTTGATATCATCCAACGTTTTCCGCGCCTCGGCCTTGGCCTCCGCATCGGCATCCGGCTCCACCTTGATCAGGATATGCCGCGCGCGCACCTCTTCCGGTCGTTCGAACAGGTTGGGATTGTCATCGTAAAACGACTTGACCTCTTTATCCCCAATGGCCACCTTGGAAACGATCTCCGCCTCGATCAGGGCGGTAATGGCGGATCTTTGGGCAATCTGGCGCTTGAGTTTCTCCTCGGTCATCTGCATGCTTTCCAAAATGGCGTCAAACTGCTTCTGCTCCGGATAACGCTGCTTGATGGCCGCCAGCTCCTGATCGACCTGCTCGGGCTTGATGGCGATGCCTTGCTTGGCGCTTTCCTGAAAAATCAACTCGCGGTTGACCAGATCATCAAGCACCTCCTGGCGCACCTGTACCTGAAGATGCTCGGGAATCTGCATTCCCTGGGATTGGAGCCGCCGCATGTAAAGATCCAGTTCCCACTCAAAGTCCTTGTAGGCAATCTCCTTGCCGTTGACCACCGCCGCGTTCACCGGCGCCTTTTCATCCTTTGCCGCATCGCCGACCGCCATCAGGGGCATCAGCATTATGCCACAGACGATGGCGACCGCCACCGCCGTTTGCCACAATTGAAAACGTTTCATGTTACTTCTCCTTTAATGGGGCTATTTTGGCTGTTTTCGTAACAGGCCCCGGCCAACACCTGGATTCCATTCGTCGGCCGGTGCCCTGTTATGAAAACATCCGTATGGAAACAAAATCAGGACCTTTTTCCCGGTCCCCAAATAGATTAGCGATCCCTTTGTGTAATGTAAATAGAAAAAACAGGTAACCACACGGCAAACACATGTTCACATGGATACGGTGCATGGCTGCTCCTACATTTTCGGATGGTTTTGGCACTTAAGGAGGTGATCCCGTCTGGGGAGTGCGGCGCTGCGTCCGCAAGGGTGTTTTAGACCCGGTTAGGGGTGTGCGGAGGGTCGTTCGGCCCGCACTGTCTGAACGCAGTGAGTTTGCGGGCCACCCGCAGCACACCCCTTACCGGGTCTTGATGCCGTTGCGTGCAGCGCCACACCCCCCGGCCG
>JAGTVD010000343.1 GCA_018224505.1 Desulfatitalea sp.
ACCACCGGAGGGTAAAGGCCGGGATCGATATTCCTGAACAGCCACATCATGAACAGCGCGAACGCCCCCAGGCCCACGATTATCAGAATGCTGAAGCTATCCGGGCGACGCGCATACCGGAAAAACAGCGTGGTATAAAAGAGATGGCCCAGCAGAAAAGCCACCAGGCCGAATATAAACAACCCTTCCTGGGGAAGATCCAGCAGAACATCGCCGCAGACCGACCCGATCAGCGCACCAGTCAGCCCGATCCGCGGAAAGCCGCGCATCTCCCTCAGCACTAACACCGTAAGGGTGCTCACCGGAATGGCTTTTAGAAAGGTCCTGACAAGTCCTGACACATCCAGGGCCAGAAGCAGCAGAAAAGCCAGCCCGGCCGTCACATAGAAAATTGTGTAAACCTTCATGTCGTTTCCGCGTGCGATGGGCATGGCATCTCCTTGTCGGGTGCTGAACATGTTCGACGTGTGCCTAAAATACCAAAAACACAAATGGCGTCAAGGCGATACCGCCATGCCGCCCGAAACGTGTCGAATTCAGAATGAAGGGGTGTTTTTTTGGATGAGGCGGAGAACTGCCCATTGCCGCAGGATGCTGTTTCTGGATGGCCCCGTCCTAAGGACGATTGAGACCCGCATGGACCTTGGCCGCCAGGTCCGAGCGGATGATGGGCTTGTGAATCCAGTCGACGACATACTGCCGGGCCAACGTTTCAATCGAGTCATTCTGGCTGAAGCCGGTGCTGATGATGACGGGCAGGTCGGGACGCATCTTCAGCATGTCTTCCGCCAGCCGTGCGCCGTTGGTGCCAGGCAGGGAGAAATCGGTGATCAGCAGGTCGAACTGCCGGGGTTGGGATTGAAATCGGGCCAGGGCATCGGCAGCCGCGCTGCAGGCTGTCACCCGGTATCCGAGACTTTCAAGCGCTTCCCTTGTGGATTCGAGTACGTACGCCTCATCATCCACCACCAGCACCGATTGCCCCCCACTTCGGCCCCCCCCGTTCACGGGCGGCTCAGCCATCGCACCGGATTTTTCGATCCCGGGCAGCAGAACGGTGAAAGTCGTACCCCGGCCCGGTTCGCTATCCACTTTGATCGCGCCGCCCATCTTCCGCACAATACCGTGAACCACCGACAAGCCGAGGCCCGTTCCCTGATCTTCGGTTTTGGTCGTAAAATAGGGGTCGAAAATCTGGCCGATGATCGCGGCGGAAATGCCATGCCCCGTATCGCTGACCGACAACTGGATATAGACGCCGGCGGAAACATCCAGCAGGTGTTTGGATGACGACGCATCGAGCACCACCTGCCGGAGAACCACCGTCAATTCCCCCCCGGTGTCCTGCATCGCATGGCAGGCATTGGTGCACAAATTCATGACAATCTGGTGCAACTGGGCCGGTACGGCACGGATGGCGCTTACCTGTTGAATATCGCACGTGAAGACAATGGATTGCGGGAACGATGCGCGGACCAGTTTGATGGCTTCGTTGACGATGGGGGCCGGCATCATTTCCAGGGGGGTCAACCGGTCCTGTCGACTGAAGGCCTGGATATGGCCGATCAGCTCCTTGGCGCGCAGGCAGGCCTGCATCACCTTGTCTAAACGCTGGTGCATCCGGCTGTCCTCGGGGGCCTCGAACAAGCAAACCTCGGTGAATCCCATGATGCCCGCAAGGATATTGTTGAAGTCGTGGGCAATGCCGCCGGCGAGGGTGCCAATGGCCTTCATGCGTTCGGCCCGTTGCAGCTGCCGCTCCAAGTCTATTTCGGCGGTCACATCCCGTTTGGAGGCCACATAGTGCACGATCCGCCCGCTTTCATCGAAGAGCGGGGCAATGGTGGCATCCTCGTAGTACAAGGCGCCGTTCTTTTTCCTATTGGTGAATCGCCCCGACCACACTTCACCCGCGCCGATGGTCCGCCACAACGTGTCGTAAAACCGGTTATCGTGACGGCCGCTTTTCAAGATAGCCGGGCGTTTCCCGAGCACCTCCGACTTGACATATCCACTGCTTCTTTCAAAGGCCGGATTGACGTACTGGATGATACCGTCCCGATCCGTGATCATGACGATTTCAGCGCCCTGCTCCACGGCCATGACCAGTTTCTGGCGCTCCTGCTCGGAAAGATCGAGTTTGCGCTCGGTCTGCAATCGTGAAGTGACATCGATGACCACACCCACCGCGCCCTCAACGGTCTTATCGCCAGTCCAAAGGGGATTGTAATGGATTTCAAGGGCATAATCCGCCTTGTCGATCAAAACGAAACCGGACTGGCCGTGCAAAACGGCTTCAATGTGCGCCGGCATCTCCTCCCACTGCGACCACAGCAGCGCCAAGGGATAACCGGGGTCCGGATCCTCCGCTGCGTTGACCGGCAATGGCAGCGCGCCTTCGTAAAAGGTGAGCCGTCCCTCCCGATCGATTGCCCAGAACACCACCGGCGCATTTCGGACCAGGTTTTTGATGCGCTGCTCGCTGGCATACACGGCGTTCTGTGCCTCCCGGCGCTTGTCGATCTCTTCGAGCATGCCACGCTGATAGCTTTCCAACCGTTCCATGAACAGGTTGAAGTAATGCGCCAATTTGCCGAACTCATCCTTGGCATGGACCGGCAGGCGCTCCTTGAAATGGCCGCTGGCACCGCTTTTAAACGCCGCAATCAGCCGATCGATATGGGTATTGGCATACGAGGCGAACCAACTGGCCACCAGGGCGGCAATGAG
>JAGTVD010000344.1 GCA_018224505.1 Desulfatitalea sp.
CCGGGCCGGTCTTGATGTGGTACAGCACCGTGCCCGGATCGTCGCTGGGATAGTTGCCCTGAACCAGATGGGTCAACTGCCCCCCGCACTGATCGATGACCGCACGGCGGTCGCTGCCGGTGAAGACCACCACTTTCGCGTCGCCGGCCAGCTTCTGGAGCACCTTGAGGCCGAAGGCGAGCGCCGATGATTGGCCTTCCAGATAACGGGCCGGGTCGGGCTGAAACGGCTCGCGGCCGTCCAGGCCCACCAGTATGAGAGGTGGGGTGGTGTCGGGACCGGGCAAATCGCGAAACGGCAATTCACGAAACACCCACCACATGCCGCCCTGGAGAATATGGTCCACCAACCGATCGCGGGCCATGCGTTCCAGGGCCGGCTCGTCCACGGTGGGGAACGTCTCCCGGGGTTCCTTACTCGCCTCCGGGCGGTCGATCACGATGGCCTCGATGACCCGCCGTGGCCCGAACTGGATGCGCGCCACCGTCCCACCGCCAGGCGACATGAAGACCAGGCGCGGATCGCGTTTATCCTCGAAAAGGACCGACCCTGCCGACACCCGGTCGCCTTCGGCCACCCGCAGGCGGGGTTTGATATGAGGAATTTGCTCGGGCAACAAAGCCACTTGGGGTGGGTCGGGCAACTCGGTGATGGTATCGGCGGGGGCCCCGGTCATGCGAAACCGATAGCCCTTTTTAATGGTCAGTTTTTGCATCGTCGGTCGACTCTACTGTCCATCTTGGCGGTTGCGGGTTTGGGTGCTTGGGGATGATTCGGGAATACGCCGCGCGGTTGCGGCACCCGGCTTGAAACAGCGGGTGGGACGTCCGGCACGCAGTCCTGCCTGGGGAGATGCACGGCAGCCACGTCAGCGATAAACTCATGTCTACCACTTTTAGGTTTGATTTTCAACTCATACATGATAATAATTCCTGATAGATACCCTGTGCAAGGGTCTTTTACCCACATTTGAGCGGCCCTGACATGCGGGGCCCATCTTCAAGGGAGGAATGTATGTCTGAAGAGTGCACCCCCACTTTGAATACCGGCTTGCGTGGCGTGACCGTGGCAAGTACCAAAATCAGCGACGTCATTGGCGACCAGGGAAAACTGATCTACCGCGGCTACCTGGTTGCGGACCTGGTTCAGAACACCTCCTTCGAAGAGATCGTCCACCTGCTGCTGTTCGAAAAACTGCCCAGCGCGGAAGAGCTGGCCGCTTTGAAGCAGAAACTGGTGGCGGAACGCGACATTCCCGAGGCCATGATCGCTGCACTCAAAACCCGACCGGCCGATAGCCTGCCCATGGATATTTTGCAAGCATCTGTTGCCATGTTGGCCAACCACGATAAGGATATCAACGACAGCACCAGCGATGCCTCCATGCGCATGGCCATTCGCCTGATTGCCAAACTGCCCACCGTTCTGGCGGCCTGGGAACGCATCCGCAACGATCTGGCGCCGGTGGCCCCTGACGCCAAGCTGGACCACGCGGCCAACTTTCTCTTCATGCTCTTCGGCAAACCGGCGGATGCCGAGGTGGTGCGCTTTTTCGATGCGGGCCTGTTGCTGCATGCAGAACACTCCTTAAACGCCTCCACCTTTGCCGCCCGCGAAGTGGCCTCCACGCGGGCCCATATATATGCGGCGGTATCCGCCGCCATCGGTTCCCTTTCCGGAGAACTCCATGGCGGTGCCAATGTGCGGGTGATGCGTATGCTGTTGGAGATCGGAAGCCCAGACAAAGCGGAAGCCTATGTCAACCAGGTGCTGGACGAAGGTAAAAAGATCATGGGCCTGGGACACGCGGTGTATACAACCGACGATCCCCGCGCCCACATACTGGCGCCCATGTCCAAACGGGCCGGCGAGCTGGCCGGGGACACCCGCTGGTACGAGATTTCAAAGATCCTCGAGGAAAAAGGGAAAAAGGCCTTCAAAGAGCGTAAAGGCACCGACATATACGTCAACGTCGATTTTTACAGCGCCTCGCTCTATTACTCAATGGGTATTCCGGTGGACCTCTATTCCCCGCTGTTCGCCATCTCCCGGGTGGCCGGATGGACCGCGCATGTGATCGAGGAACAGTTTGCCGGAGCGGCGCCCAAGCCCATGCTCTACCGGCCGGAATCCAAATACATCGGTGAATATTGCGGCCCCGAGGAGTGCCGCTTCATTCCCATCGACCAGCGTTGAACCTGCGCGCACTGCGGTGCGCGCCCACGAATGCGGCGCCCGTGCCACCCGGTTACGGGTGCCGCCATAGAGAGACCCGATGCAGACCCGGAACACCACACAACCTGAACCGGAACGGCCCGCAAAATTTCGCATGACCCGACAACGCCGTGTGATCCTGGAAGAGCTGCGCAGGGAGAATGCCCATCCCACCGCGGATATGCTCTATGAGATGGTTCGCCTCCGGCTGCCGCACGTCAGCCTGGGGACAGTTTACCGCAATTTGGAGATCTTAACCGCCCTGGGTGAAATCCAGACCCTGGAAATCAGCGGCAGCCAGAAACGATACGACGGTATCCCCCACAAGCATTATCACATCCGCTGTATTCATTGCGGGCGCATGGACGACGCCCCCATCGCCCCGTTGAACCGTCTCGAAGATACCTTGTATGGGTCCACGGTCTATACCATCATCGGGCACCGCCTGGAGTTTCTCGGCTTGTGCCCCGAGTGCTCCCGGAATGACGAGGCGCGCCGTTTTGCCGAGACGGCTCTGCCCGCCGAAGCGACACTTTAGGCGCTGGCTTCAGGCAGTACCCAGCTCCTCCTGCAGCCACTGTTTGATAACCCCATCCACGGCATAGACCCCTTTCAAATTGCCATGCTCACGGGCAAAGGCTTTGCGAATACGCGCGGGCATCTCGATCCGTGCCAATTCACGGGCTTCATCGGAGTTTCGCCGGATCAGATAGATGACCGGCGGCTCCTTCCAGGTGCTGACCGCAAAATAGCAGGTCTCGTCGTTTTTCGAACGGATCACGTAGTTGCCCCCGGCCCAGTTATTCCCCCACTCCAGGTAAAGGCGCACCGCCTCCTCGGGCGTCATCTCCCAATCGATCGCATTGATCAGATCGGGATCCTGACGGATATGTTCCAATGAATTCATGGGTCACCCTCCATGTACCAGGAGATGCAAAACAGCCTCCTCCCGGTTCTACCTTGATCGTTTATGGCACTCCCTTACCATTTGCATTGTTTGTGTCTTTGCAACGAAGGTGCCACCGCATTTCCTGAATGAGATTGCCTCCGTGCCCTCCCTGTGGTATCTACAATGGTTAAAAGACCCGTGCTTGGTGGACGTTTCCAGCCACATCCCAGCGCCCTCGCCACCCGTCACGGTCCGTACCGTCCCATTGGCGCCTGTATTGTGAGACACTTATGTCTCGAAATCTCGAGTGAGATTATAGAAACCGCCTCAATTATTCTTTTATTACGGCTTAATAGGTCCCAAGGGAGCTGTTCGATTCAACCAACACCACGAGGGTACCGTATCGTTGGTGAGAACGGGTGGTGCACCGGCAGCGGCGCACACCACACCCCCAAAAGCGACACGAAACCTGGTATCAAGCGCTTCTCCATCCTGGATTTGGCACACACACAGCTTGGCACGGGTTTTGATTATCAATGTCACAAAACGATCCTGAACCGATCCAGCACGCCCATGGGAGGACGTTGCGTGACACGACGCTGTGATGATAACATTCAACGTACCATCCTGTTGGCCCAGGAAATGATTCGCCTGGCCGACCGGGGCGATTCGGATCGGGAAGATGTGGGATGCGGCGTGCTTTATGGCATCCTGCGCGACTCGGCATATAAGCTCTGGCGAATGGCCGAGGAAGAAAAAAAACGCCACCAGGCCAAGGGCTGGTGACATGATTCAATGGACATGCAAACCAACGTCATCCAAGACAAAGAAAAGGAGAAGTAAACGTGGCTTCTTTAAAAGGAACCCGGACCGAAAAAAACCTGTTGGCCTCTTTTGCCGGCGAGTCCCAGGCCCGTAATCGGTACACCTATTTTGCAAGCAAGGCGCGCAAAGAGGGGTTCGTACAGATCTCGGACATTTTCGAAGAGACCGCCAATCAGGAGAAAGAGCATGCCAAGCGCTTTTTCAAGTTCCTCGAAGGGGGTGAAGTGGAGATCGTCGCCGCCTTCCCGGCCGGCGTGGTCGGCGCCACCCTCGAGAATCTCAAGGAGGCCGCCGCCGGTGAACATCACGAGTACAACGTTTTGTATCCCGGTTTTGCCAAAATTGCCCGCCAGGAAGGCTTTGACGCCATCGCCAAGGTGTGGGAAGCCGTTTCGGTATCCGAAAAGCAGCACGAAAAGCGTTATCTCGACCTGGCTGCCAATATTGCCGCCGGCAAGGTGTTCAAGCGCGGTGAACCGGTGGTGTGGCGTTGCCGCAACTGCGGCTACTTGCACCAGGATCTGGAAGCCCCCCTGGTTTGCGCAGCCTGTGACCATCCCCAGGCCCATTTTGAATTGCTGGGCGAAAACTGGTAAACTGTACAAAACAGATCGCACCGGCGTATCCCGCCGGATCGTTTAACCTAAAACACCAAAGGAGGACTTGACAGATGACCGAACGGTTGGAAGTTTATAAATGCAATGTTTGCGGCAATATCGTAGAGGTTTTGCACGCTGGGCCGGGGCAGCTGGTTTGCTGCGGCCAACCGATGGTCTGCATGAAGGAGAACACTGTGGATGCGGCCAAGGAGAAACATGTGCCGGTGATCGAAAAATTCGACGGCGGGGTCAAAGTCAAAGTCGGCAGCGTGGCGCACCCCATGGAAGAGAAACACTACATTGAATGGATTGAAATCATCGCCGACGGCAAGTCCTATCGCCAGTTTCTCAAACCCGGTGAGACCCCGGAAGCGACTTTCATGGTGGACACCAACGATATCACCGCCCGGGAGTATTGCAACTTGCACGGTCAGTGGAAGGCAGGATAGGTTCCGTTCTAAACCACGCAGTCGAAGGGCGATGAACCAAAGCGCGTTGGTGCAACCAACCACCGCGGCTTGATTCGCCCTTCGGCTCACAACAGGGAGAAAAACCATGGCGAACTGGAAATGCGGCAACTGTGGATACGAGATGGAGGCTCAAGCGCCTCCCGAACGCTGCCCCTCATGCAAGGAAAAGTGCGAATTTCTGGACAACAGCTGTTATACGCCCGATTGTGAAGGCGCCGGCAAGGACCCGCGGATCAAATAAATGCCCCCAAATGCCACGCGCCACCAGCGCGGGAAAGAAGGTCATGATGACGACCCCTCAACACTGCCCCGGCTTTCAAGCGTTCCAAAACCTTAAATCCTTCGAGTGCAAATGCCCGAAATGCGGTGCGGCCAAGGAAATCTTTTCGGATGAATTCGATAAGGCGCACAAGTGTGACAAATGCGACCAACCCATCGACTTTACGCAATGCACCTTGGATGGCACCGCTTAAGGGGTGTCCGCCGTCGTTCGGCAACCCATAGCGATGCGTTGATCAAGCAAAATAAGCCCGTAGGAGATATGCAACTTCGATGCGCGCAATAGGCCTCTTAGGCAGCCCCCGCAAAAAGGGCAATACGGATCTGTTGCTCTCCCTGTTCATGGAGAGATTGGCCCAAATGGGCATGGAGATTCAAACCATCGATGTGTGCCGCCGGAACATCGAACCCTGCAAGGAGTTGACGGTTTGCGAAACCAAAGGCACTTGCCCCATCGACGATGATATGAGCCGGGAAATCTACGGCCTGCTCAGGGCCGCCGATATCGTGGTTCTGGCATCACCGGTCTTCTTCTATGGTGTGAGCGCCCAACTCAAAGCCTTGATCGACCGCTGCCAGACCCTTTGGGCCCGCAAGCACCTGCTTAAAATCAACGATCCCGCGCATGGGTTCCGGCGTGGTTTTCTGCTGTCTGTGGGCGCAACAAGAGGCAAGCAGCTTTTCGACGGGATCCACCTGACGGCCAAATACTTCTTTGAAGGTGTGGCCGCCAACTATGCGGGCAGCCTCACCTACCGCCACATCGAAAAACGGGGTGATATCCTGCAACACCCCACCATGGCGGAAGATGTGGCGGCGGCAGCCGCGCAACTGGCGGACGGCCTGGCCGGCAGGCCCAAGGTGATTTTCGCTTGCAGGGAAAATGCGGGCCGCAGCCAGATGGCAGCGGCCTTTGCGCGCCTGCATGCCGGCCAAAAACTGGATGTGACCAGCGCCGGCAGCCAACCGGCTGACAAGGTAAACCCGGTCATGGTGGCGGCCATGGCGGAAAAGGGGATCGACCTTGGGTTCGCCGTGCCTCAGTCCCTGGAACGAGCCCTCGCCGGCAGCCCGCCCGCAGCCCTTGTGACCATGGGCTGCGGGGAGCAATGCCCCGTATTGCCCGACACCCTTCGGTTGGACTGGAACTTGCCCGATCCGGCCGGAAAGGACATTGATTTTGTGCGCGAAGTGCGCGACACCATCGAACAGAAGGTGACCGATTTTCTGAATACCTACCCCCACTAAACCTTTTACGAAGAGGAGAACATTGATGGACCGTTATGTTTGCACCATTTGCGGGTATGTGTACGATCCGGAACAGGGTGACCCGGACAACGGCGTGGCCGCCGGCACCAAATTCGCCGATGTGCCCGACGACTGGGAGTGCCCGGTCTGCGGTGCCGCCAAATCCGATTTCGAAAAAGAAGAGTAATCGCCCCATTCGCTGAACCGGATGCCCTTTTTGCCGTGCGCGGAAAGGGCATCCGCTTTCCAAGGAAAAGAGATTATGAGACCTGTAGAGATTGCCAAGGGCATATACGACGTCGGGGTGAACGATTGGAATATTCAGGATTTCCACGGATACTCCACCCCCCTGGGGACCAGCTACAACGCCTTTCTGATCGTGGATGAGAAGGTGGCACTGGTGGATACGGTGAAAAAGGAGTTTGCCGATCAGCTGATCGCCAACATCGAAAAGGTGCTCGATCCGCGCAAAATTGACTACATGATCAGCAACCACACTGAAATGGACCACACCGGCAGCCTGGCCCGGGTGATGCACCGCATCGGCGAGGACAAGCCAGTCTACTGCTCCAAGATGGGGTTCAAGAACCTCGGGCTCCATTTCCCCCAGAAACTCAACTACCAGCCGGTGACCGACGGCCAGGAGCTGCGCCTGGGCAAACGCACCCTGGCTTTTCTGGAAACCCGCATGCTCCATTGGCCGGACAGCATGTTCACCTATATCAAGGAAGATCAGATCCTGCTCTCCAGCGACGCCTTTGGCCAGCATTTTGCCGGATTTGAAAAGTATGATGATGTGATCGGCGATGCCATCATGCCCCACGCCCAGAAATATTTCGCCAACATTCTGCTGCCCTATGCCCCGCTGATCGTGAAGCTGGTGGAGAAAGTGACCCAAATGGGGCTCCCGATCCGCATGATCTGCCCCGATCACGGCGTACTGTGGCGCAAGGATCCCGGAAAAATCATCGAGGCCTATGTGCGCTGGAGCAAGCAGACCCCCCGGCGCAAGGCGGTACTGGTTTACGACACCATGTGGCACAGCACCGAACAGATGGCCGACGCCATCGGCGCGGGGCTGCATGCCGAGGGTGTCTCCGTTCGGCCCATGTACCTGCGCAAATGGCACCGCAGCGATGTGCTCACCGAAGTGCTGGATGCCAAGGCGGTGGTGGTGGGCTCCCCAACCCTCAACAACGGGCTGTTCCCAACGGTCAGCGACTTTCTGACCTACATGAAGGGCCTCAAGCCCCAGGGCAAGATTGGCGCGGCTTTCGGCTCCTATGGCTGGAGTGGAGAGGCGACCAAGCTGATCACCAGAGAGCTGGAAGCCATGCAGTTCGAGATGCTGGAACCGGTTCGCCAGCAGTATGTGCCCGCCCAAAAGGGCCTGGAGGAGAGCTTTGAATTTGGCCGCGCCATTGGCCGCCGGATTTGCGACCAGGTCCCGGAATGAAACGTCCGGCGGTGGACCTGGCCACCTGCACCCTCTGCATGGGCTGTGTGGAGGTATGCCCGGAGGTGTTTTCACTCAACGATGCCGGTTACATCGCCGTGGCGGAGCTGGCGGCCTATCCCTTCGACCCGGTAACGGAGGCCATCAAGTATTGTCCGGTTGACGCCATCACCTGGGAAGAAGCATAAAGATTTGGCCTTTCGGGAGCTGAAAAAGAAGATATTGGCCCTGCTGCAAGCGGACGATCCGCGAACCGCCATGGAGAAGATTGCCGCAATGCCTCCGCGGCAGGCGGTCAACCCGCTTTTCGGATTGCTCTATCATGGAGACATGCGGGTGCGCTGGCAGGCGGTCACCGCCTTGGGGGTGGTGGTGGCCCGGCTGGCCGACCGTGATCCGGAATCGGCCAGGGTGATCATGCGCCGGCTGATGTGGAACCTCAACGACGAATCCGGCGGCATCGGCTGGGGTTCGCCCGAAGCCATGGGAGAAATCATGGCCCGCAGCGAACACATGGCCGTGGAATACAGTCGGATTCTGATTTCCTATCTAGATCCCCATGGCAACTATCTGGAGCACCCGGGACTGCAAACCGGTGCCTTGTGGGCTGTGGCCCGGCTGGCCCAGACGCGGCCGGCGCTGACCCGGGATGCCGTACCCTTTCTGGCGGATCATCTCGTAGCACCCCGACCCCAGTTGCGCGCTCTGGCCGCACTGGCCGCCGCTGCCATGGCCACTTCCGAACTGAGAACGCAGCTGAAAGCACTCCGCACGGACGGCGGCACCATCACACTTTATTGGAACGGACGATTTGAGCAAATGTCCATCTCCGCAATCGCCGTCGCTGCCCTTGCCGCCATCGATTCATAATGAAACGGGATGTCTGAAAAAGCATTCAGTCGCGGGTTTAAATCACGCCGCATTCGCAGGCATCAACATCAAACAACCGGCAGGTATTGGTCCAGATGGTTTCCGCCAGGTCAGCCGGGTCCGCTTGCCGAATTTCGGCCAGCTTGAACAGGACCGTACGCACGA
>JAGTVD010000345.1 GCA_018224505.1 Desulfatitalea sp.
CGGATATTGGCATTGGCCGGCCCTGCTCATGATACTGTGCGTGATCCTGGCAATTACTGCCTGCGGCCGGCATGTCAAACCATCCCTGTCGACTCCCCGAGCCCCGGCTCCGGTGCCGCCGCCCCCGCCCTCATTGCCCCCGGTGGCGCCACTGGCATTACCCCGTATTCAATTCACCATTCAGGTGGGCGCCTTTTCCACCAGTGCGCGTGCGGCGGCCTATGCCGACTACCTGCAGGTCGCCGGACTGGATGCCTACTACTTCATCGACGTGGATCATCTATACAAGGTGCGCCTGGAACGCTTCGAGACCCGGGAGGCCGCCCTGGCGCGCGCTTTGGATTTGCAGGCGCGTGCCTTGGTGGAAGATTTCTTCATCATCCACCCACAGACCGACCGGATGCTGCCGGATCCCCCCATGATGCTCGGGGAGCGCATCGTACAGACCGCCGAACGTTTCATCGGCACCGATTATCGTTGGGGGGGCACCAGCCCCGAAGTGGGGTTTGATTGCAGCGGCCTCACGATGACCGTCTACCGGCTGAACGGTCTGGACCTGCCCCGCACAGCCCTGGAACAGTTTCGCACCGGTAGCCCTGTGAGTCGAGACGCCCTGCGGGTCGGTGATCTGGTTTTTTTCGCCACAGGCCGCACCAGCCGCATCTCCCATGTTGGGATCTACAGTGGCCAAGGTCTGTTCATTCACGCCCCCAGCCGGGGCAATGCCATCCGTGCCTCCTCCCTGGCCAACAGCTATTTCGCCAGCCGTTACAAGGGAGCGCGCCGCTATTATTAAGTCATGATCAGTCCCGGCAGTTGATGACCCCCCTGGGTGGTGTCGTACCCAGCGTGGCAACGTAGGACATGAATCCCGCATCCACGGCCTGTTTGAGCAGGGCTTCGCGGTGCCGCGGGTGGGCGATGCGGATCAGCGCCAGGGCCCTTTCATTGAGGGAGAGTCCCCGCAGCCTCACCAAACCGTATTCGGTGACCACATAATCCACCAGCGAACGGGGCACCGTGACCACCGTACCCTTGGCCAGGGTGGGCACAATGCGCGATTTGCCTTTGTGCTCCGAGTAAAGCGCCAGGACGCTGATCCCCTTGCGGTCGTGGGCAAAGAGGGTGCCCATCACAAAATCGAGCTGGCCGCCGGTGCCGCTGATGTGGCGCGGACGATCGCCACCCAACTGCTCCGAGGCCACCTGCCCGACCAGGTCCACCTGCATGGTGCTGTTGAGGGAGAACATCCGGGGTTGCTGGGCGATGATCAAGGGGCTGTTCACGTAGTCCACCGGGTAGGAGGCAAAGGACTGGTTCTTGTCCAGGTAGTCATAGAGCCGCCGGCTGCCTAGACAAAAGGAGAAAGTGGATTTGTAGCGGTCCATGGTTTTGCAGCTGTTGTCCACCACGCCGGCCTGGATCAGATCGTACATTTTGTCGGTCAACATTTCCGAGTGGATCCCCAGATGCTTGACGCCGGCATCCACCAGGGCATCCAGCACCGAGTTGGGAAGGCCGCCGATGCCGATCTGCAAAGTCGTCCCATCCTGGATCAGTCCGGCGGAAACGACATTGTGGGCGATCTGCCGATCCTCTTCCTTGCCGGCAAGAGCGGGCAGGCAAAATGTTTTGAACTCGTTGTCCTCCACAATGTGATCGACTTCCGAAATATGGATGGCCTCTTCGTGGCCGCCGCACACCACCGGCATGTCCTCGCGTACCACCACCACCACCTTTTTGGACACTTCGCAGAAGGCCTTCATCTCGGCAATGGTCAGGCCGAAGTTGAAGAATCCGTGTTTGTCCATGGGCGCCGTGACCACATAGCTGATATCGATTTTGTAATTCTGACGAATCAGTTCCGGCGCCATATGCCAGGAAACGCCCTGGTATACGCCGCTTCCCCGCCGGGAAACATGGGGCCGCACGGCGTGCAGCAGAAAGCCGCTGTGCCACCGGAACACCTTGCCGTCCGGATCGGCCTTGAGAAATTCATGGTCGGCGGTATCCAGAAAGGTGCGCACGACGACATTGTTCAGTTCGTGCGTTCGGCGCGCCAGGAATTTATCAATGTTGTGGGCGATGCTGGCCGCGCCGCCCAGAAAGATCTCCATGTCCGACTGTACCATGGCGGTGGCCGCTTCAGAGGAAAGTCGTTTTTTGGCGTATGCAGCTTCTAATTGTGACGGGTCCATGCGGTGGTTCCTTTTAGTTGAATGAATTGATATTGGGCCGGCCATGGGGCCAGGTGGTGCTCGTTGCCTGCTTTAAGCGGTCGCGATAAGGGATCGATCCCATTTTTGGGTCTGTTCCTTTACCCGGGAAGTGAGTGCCGGTCCGCCGTATGCAACCGATAACCAACCACAAAATGAATCGTGTTTCAAGCAGAACCTGCACAACCGCCTGGAAATGTCCTCACGGCGCAGATAATAACAATAAAAACAAACAGTAAAAATATGTTGACATCGTTTGGGCGCCCAGACAGCGTTCGTCATTGCCGAATCGGGATTGATGATGACATTTTTTGCGAGATCCCAGAACGGCCACCAAGCTAAACGGATGAAGACCGGGAATGCTGGGGATACGACATTCCGCACTTGGCGTGATCCAGGTACGGACCGGTGCTCATGGGCCTATGGGCAGCGGTTTTCAAAGCGATTCTGCAATGGATCAAGGTGCCGTTGGATTGCCTTTGAATGTTTCCTTATGGATGCCGTATTTGCTCATCAGCTTGTGGAGTTGGCGGGTGCTGATGCCCGCTTCGGCCGCCGACAAGTTGATACGGCCTTGATTACGGGCGACCAGGCCCTTGATGTATTGCCGCTCAAAATCTTCCAGGGCCAGTTTTCGGGCTTCCGCCAACGGCAAGCGGTCATTAAAGGGCATCACCGCAAGGGTGTTCTTGTCGTCGAACAACTCGGACGGAAAACTTTCAGGGGTCAAAACAGAAGAATTTTCCAGGATATAGGCCCGTTCCATGAGATTTTCCAGTTCACGCACGTTGCCGGGCCAATCGTAACGCGCCAATCCTTCTATGACCCTGGGATGGATGCTGTGGATGGCTTTCTGGAATTCCCGGTCCAGGCGCTTTAGAAAAACATCCATCAGGTGCGGCAAATCCTCGATGCGCAGGCGCAGGGGGGGGATTTCGATGGGAAAAACATTGAGTCGGTAAAAGAGATCTTTGCGGAATTGGCCGCCGTCGCTCAGTTGCTTAAGATCGGAATTGGTCGCCGCGATCACCCGCGCGTTGGTATGAATGGTTTCTTCACCCCCCACACGGCTGAAGGTGCCGTCTTGTAACACCTGCAGCAGCTTGATCTGGGCCGAGGGGGTCAGGGTGCCGATCTCGTCCAGGAAAATGGTGCCGCCGTTGGCGATTTCGAACTTACCCAGCTTCTTGCGCACCGCACCTGTGAAAGCGCCTTTCTCATGGCCGAATAGCTCGCTTTCCAACAAAGTGTCGGGTATGGCGCCGCAGTGAACGCTGATGAACTGGGAGTTCAGGCGATTGCTGTGCTGGTGGACCAGTTTGGCCATAACGCCTTTGCCGGTGCCGGTTTCGCCCACCAACAACACGGTGGTTTTGGTGGAGGCCACCGAGCGGATCTTTTTGAACACTTCGATCATCGAAGGGCTCTTGGTTTGTATCACTTCCAAGGCGTCGGTTTGCCAAAATTGATCGCGCAGGTAATCCAATTCCGACTGGCGCAAGATGGATTTGGCAATGGATTCGGTAACCAGCTTCACTTCATCATGGGAGATCGGGTAGCTGATGTAATCACTGGCACCCGCCTTGACCCATCCGACCGCGTTGCGGATTTGGGAGGGTGGGGTCATCACCACCACCTCGATGGTCGGATGGCGTTGCTGAAATGCGATCAGTGCGGCGTCGAAGCCACTAATGGTGCTATGCGCCAACAAGATATCCACGTCGATGAACACCAATTCATAGCGCTCGCGGTCCAGAATCTGCAGGGCAGCGGGCACATCGCCGGCGGTACAGAAGCGAAAGGTCGCTCCCAAAGCGCTTCGGATCGCATCAATGTCATTCGCAACGGCGGAAATTACCATGACTGAACGCATGGCAGGCCTCCTGCTGCGAGGGAGCGCGGGTCCGGCGTAACCGCCTTTCCTGGCGCCCCTCGTCGGATCATGCGGGTCGAGCCCCATCCCGGCATCGGCATCGGGGCATCACCGTATACGTGAAATCGCCCCTCGTTTATACGAGAACCGGACGCCACGCAACGATTTCCTCGCAGCTGCGGTGCGGGTGGTCGCCCTGGATTGCCGGAAGTGGCGTTTCCTGTCTCTTTCCCCATCGGAAGTGGTCCTTCTTGAAGTGTTAAGCGTTTTATTACAAGTGGTTGTATGCTTTTCAATCCTACCGACGCAATCTGACGGCAGATTTCAGGATATGAGCGGAACTGGCCGTTCCTAATTCTAATACGCATCCCATTGATGATCATTGTCCGCCCGCGCCTGTATTGGCATTTTCTTGTTTGGCACTTTTATTGCTCACCAATTCCCTGAAACATAATGTTGTCTAAGGAGAGGTGCAAACAATGGACTGGAAATTCTGGCGTCATAAGAAAGATCAAACGACCGATGGAATTGCTCCTGTGAGCAAACTTTCCGGCCCGAAGGAGTTGCCCCAAGCGGTCGGACAACACCTTGTGACCAATCAAAAACAGGATCCGGACTGGATCTGGTCCCTGCGGTGCGTCGTGCGCCGACACCCGGAGAACAAACACGTTTTCGATTTCAGGGTGTTCAGTCCCAACCAAGCCGGATCGCAGGGCATTCGCGTTGCCGACTACACCTCCCTGGATCATCATGCCGATATGATCCTGTTCGAAGGTTGGTTTGACAAGCTGACCAACCAGGTTAAGCTCCAAAAGCGGGCACCGAGCTTGGCCGCCTGAAAACAGCCTTCCGAAATCCGACATCAAGCGCCTGATGCCAATGGCACCATCAGGCGCATTTCATATTTGATGGGTGGCTGATCCCTCTAAGTTTGTAATACCCATACCATTGCGGGCAAACCACTACAACCGGGTAGTGCCGTATTCAGCGATTTCAAAGGCCAATAGGTGCTCCCGCTACCGGGAACACCGGCTCGATGGCCACAACGCTACGCTGCGCCGCCATCTCTTCGGCGTACCTGCAATCGTAGTCGGGGATCGCTGCTTCGGTCTTGACCCCTTCGGCACCGACTGATATGGATGGATTGCCTGCATGAAGCGCTTATCTGGCCGGGAGAAGGGCTGGCAACAGATACCATGGCACACCTGGGATGGCTCACACCGATTGATGTTTCATTGTGAAGTGCCTTTTGTTACCGGCGATCTAAACGAGGTCCGTCAGGATGGAAAAGCGAATTGCCGCGCAG
>JAGTVD010000346.1 GCA_018224505.1 Desulfatitalea sp.
CGCTGATACCGACGGCGCCGATGGCCGCTGCATGGCGTGCCACCAGACGCCGGATCTGTCCCGACCGGCGGAACATGCCAGGGTCCAGGCGTTTTGTTTCCATTGCCATGGCGCCGACGCAATCCCTGCCGGGGAAACCCTTTCTCCGCAAGGTGTTTTCATCCATCCGGAAGATTACCGGGCCACGTCCCATGCCGACCTGGCTTGCCTGACGTGCCATCCCCAGGCAGCCCGCTACGGTCACACCCCCCAGACCGTTGAGACATGCCGCAGCTGCCACAGCGCCCATGACGAAAAAAAGGCCCACGATGCACACCTGCGGGTCGCCTGCGAGGCCTGCCATTTGCCCGATGCGCAGCCGATGCATGATCCGGCTTCGGGCCGCATCGCAGCGCTGCGCGAGACCCGGCGCGGCGAGATATCCGGCGTCCACGCCTTCATGGCCCAAAAGGACCTGGATTCCTGCCGCAGTTGCCATTTTGCCGGCAACACCGTGGGCGCGGCGGCAATGATTCTGCCCCCCAAAAGCATCATCTGCATGCCGTGCCACGCCGGAACTTTCTCTGCCGGCGACGGGGTGACCGTGCTGACACTGCTGGTGTTCGGGGTGGGCATGCTGCTGGTTTTCAGTTACGTGCTCTCCGGCAGCTTGCCCGGCAAACCGACCGCCGGGGCCGTCGAAAAAATCGGGACGGTGTTGGGATCAATCCCGAGCACCCTCTTCTCCCGGCGACTGCCGCACCTGGTCGGCACCCTCTTCCGGGACGTACTGCTGCAGCGGCGGCTCTACCGGCGCTCGAGACTGCGCTGGCTGTTACACAGCTTGATATTCTTCCCCTTTGTGATCCGCTTTACCTGGGGTCTGATCGCCCTGCTGGCCTCGCTCTGGTATCCGCACTGGGAGACCACCTGGGCGCTGTTGGACAAAAACCATCCGGCAACGGCCTTTATCTTCGATCTCACCGGGCTGATGATCCTGGCCGGGGTGTGCTGGGCCTTTCTGCGGGACCGGGAAGCGCGCCGGCACCAACCCGGCGACCTGGCGCGCCAGGACCGCCTGGCCCTGCTGCTGATCGGGATGCTGGTGATGGTCGGCTTTCTTCTGGAAGGTGCCCGCATCACCATGACCGGCCACCCGCCCGGCGCCGAATGGGCCTTTATCGGCAACCTGCTGAGTGGCCTATTCAGCCCCGGGGAAGCCTTGACTACCCTCTACGGTTACCTCTGGTACTTGCACGCCATTCTCGGTGGAGGCTTCATAGCCTACCTGCCTTTCAGCCGGCTGCTGCATATCATCCTCGCGCCGATCGCCCTTGGCCTGCAGTCCGTGACCGACCATGATCACAAGGAGATCAAGCACGAGTGATAATCAACCTCAGCGGTGGCCGGCCGACCATTGCCGCCGCGCACAGCCAATCGCCGGGGTTTCGCTCCCCGGTAATTGGCGGATAGCAACAAGACCGCCATTTTTCGACAGGAGCATACCCATGGAAGACCGAATCAAAGAGGCACTCAAGGAGATCGTTGGCGCCGACAACTATACGGAGCAACTGATCGATATGGTCTCCTATTCCTATGACGCGTCCGAGCACCACCACCGGCCGACCTGTGGGGTCTGGGCCACCACGGTGGAACAGATATCGCGGATACTGGAGATGGCCAACCGGGAGAGGATACCGGTCATCCCCCGGGGCGCCGGCACCGGCCTCTCCGGAATGGCGGTGCCGGCCAGAGGCGGCATCGTGCTCGACCTCAACCACATGAACCGGATTCTGCAGATCAGCATCGAGGATCGCCTGGCCATCGTGCAACCCGGCGTGGTGTACGCCGACCTTGAGCGGGCTCTGGCACAACACGGCTTTTTCTTCCCCCCCGACCCGGCCAGCGGCAAAGTCGCCACCCTGGGCGGCAACGTCGCCACCAATGCCGGCGGCGTGAAGGGCGCCAAATACGGCACCACCCGCGATTACGTCCTCGGCCTGCAAGTGGTGCTGCCCGATGGGCGGGTGATGCGCACCGGTTCCCACGCCATGAAGAGCGTGTCCGGTTACGACCTGACCCGTCTGTTCGTAGGCTCCGAGGGCACCCTGGGGGTGGTGACGGAGATCATTCTCAAGATCAATCCCAAACCCACTGCCACCAGCACCTCGATGGCCACCTTCGACAACCTTGAAGACGCCGGCCGGGCCGTCAGCCAGATCATGCACAGCGGCATCATACCCAGCGTGCTGGAGATCCTGGGGCGTGACACCATCCGGGCCATCAACCAGAATACCGATCTGAATCTGCCCGAAGTGGATGCCATGCTGCTCGCGGAGACCGATGGGTACACCCAGGCCGAAACCGAATATCAGATGTCCAAAATCATGGACATCTTCCGGGACAATCATCCCCAGCAGGTGCAACAGGCCCAATCGGAGGCCGAGGCGGCCAGTCTCTGGAAAGCACGCAAATCGGCCTATGCGGTCCTGGCACGCATCAAGACCCACTTTGTGCTGGAAGATGTCACGGTGCCCATCGGCAATGTCGCCGCACTCCTCAAAGGCGTCGAGGAGATAGCCGCCCGCCATGAAATCCAGATCGCCACCTTCGGCCATGCCGGCGACGGCAACCTGCATCCCCAGATCCTCTACGACGGTTACGATCCGGCGGAAGTGAAAAAAATGGAGGCCGCCACCGCCGACTTGTTCCGACTGGCCATCGACCTGAAAGGCACACTGACCGGAGAGCACGGAATCGGCCTGGCCAAAGCGCCCTATATGACCCTGGAACACGATGCAGCGGCCATGGAAGCCATGCGCAACATCAAAAAGCTGTTCGACCCCAACAATATACTCAATCCCGGCAAAATGGCCCTGGAGGGATAAACATTATGCGAGACAAATACGATTTTGAAATCAAGTACCGCGACCAGATCCTCAAATGCTCCCGTTGCGGTTTCTGCCAGGCGGTATGCCCGGTCTACGGTTCCACCCTGCGACCGGCCTGCAATGCGCGGGGAAAGATGTTGATCTTGAAAGAAGTCATGGACGGTCACATAGACCTCAATGACGAATTGATCGATACCCTTTTCCAATGCACCACCTGCGCCAACTGCTACCAGAACTGCCCCTCCGGCGTGAATGTGCCTGAAATCATCAAACAGGTGCGCAAGGACATGGTCCATATCGGCTCCTGCCACCCGGCCTTCACCGGAATGAACGAGGTGCTGCAAGCACATGACAACATATACGCCGAGGACGAACCCGAGGATTTCGAACGTGAACGGAACAAACAGGCCCGA
The DNA here is from genome assembly GCA_018224505.1 of Desulfatitalea sp. GTDB lineage: Bacteria > Desulfobacterota > Desulfobacteria > Desulfobacterales > Desulfosarcinaceae > Desulfatitalea. The sequence continues at coordinate 3,284 of JAGTVD010000346.1, forward strand.
TATGTCTATTTTATCGGTTGCGTCGGCGGCTACCGGGAGGATGAGTCCACCCTGGCCACCCTCGACCTGCTGGACCGCCTGTCGGTGGACTACACCCTGATCGACGAGGTGTGTTGCAGCGGGGTGCTTGAAGATGTGGGGTTCCAGATCAACCCCCGGCTGGTGCAGTTGAACATCGAACGGATCCTGACCACCGGCGCCGAGGCGGTTATCACCGGATGCCCCTACTGTTTCCGGACCTTCAACAACAAGGAGCAGTATGCGCCGCTGAAGGAAAAGGGCGTGAGCATCATCCATATCAGTCAATTCTTGAAAAACGTTGCTATGGACGTTACCACGGACCTGCGCGTCACCTACCACGATCCCTGCGACTTAGGCCGGCACTGCGGTATCTATGAAGAGCCCCGGGGGACCATTCGCAAAATCGCACCCAATTTCGTCGAGATGCGCCATCATCACGCCGACGCCCTGTGTTGCGGGGCCGGCGGTGGCGTGCGGGGCGCTTTTGCCAAAAATTCCATCGCCATGGCCCGGCGGCGTTTGGAAGAGGCCGAAGAGATTGAAGCCGATGTGGTGCTGACGGAGTGCAACTCATGTGTGCACAACCTGTCCAATGCCAAGTTGCGCAAACAGAAATTCAAAGTGTGTACCACCACGGCCTTTATCAACGAGTTGATGGACGAGCGGTAACCAGACCATTTCGGGCTTGCCATCCGGGCGCGCGGGATTGATAATACATCAGCCGACAGGTGGCATGCCGCCAGGACGGACACCCTCTAAACTTTGAGAAAGGATGACGGTCGATGGATATTCAGGGCTATCACATGCCGGACGAGTTGTATTACGAAGAGAACCATTTCTGGGTCAAGGCGGAAGGGGATTTGCTGGTGATGGGCATGGATGATTTCGCCCAGAAAATGGCCGGGGAAATCGTCTACGTGCAACTGCCCGAGGAGGGCAAGCAACTCAAGGTCGGTAAAAAATTCGCCAAGCTGGAGTCGGGCAAGTGGCTGGGCAAGGTGTTCGCCCCCATCAACGGTGAACTGGTGGCGGTCAACGAAGCATTGGAGACCAACCCCGGCCTGATCAACGATGATTGCTACGGCAAGGGCTGGATGTACAAGATCAAACCCGAAGCCATGGACGACTTGCAGAACCTGATGCACGGACAGCCGGCCGTGGAGAAATGGCTGCTGGCGGAAATAGAAAAATACGCCAAGGACGCAACAGACTAAAATGGCCAACAAAGACTATACGATAAGGCAGCTCCTGGAGATGGAGGCGTGCACCAACTGCCGAATCTGCGCCGATGTCTGCCCGGCGGTCACGGCCGCCGGTGAAGGCAAGATTTCAGCGGTCAACCGCATGAAAGGCATCAAGGAAATTGTCAAAAGCCGCGGCGGACTTCTGAGCAAGCTGCTGGGTCGCAAGGTGTCGCCGGAGGCAATGGCGCAATTCAGCCGCGACACCTTTCGCTGCACCCTTTGCGGGAACTGCCAGGAAGTGTGTCCCGTGGGCATCCAGCTCAAGGATCTGTGGCTCTCCCTGCGTCAGGACCTGGTCCATTCGGACGCCTATCCCAAAGAGATCAATATGATCCGGGACAACCTGGCAGCCAGCCACAACGTCTTTGCCGAAGACAACGACGAGCGGGCCGACTGGGTGGAGGATATGTCCGAACCGCCCGATCATGGGTTTCTCAAGGAGAAGGCCGAAGTGGTCTACTTCACCGGGTGCGTCGCGGCCTATTTTCCCCTGGCCCAGAAAATCCCCATGGCCCTGGCCGACATCATGGCGTCCACGGATGTGGATTTCACCCTCATGGGAGAAGAAGAATGGTGCTGCGGCTTTCCTTTGCTGGGCGCCGGCCTGAAGGATCTGTTTCACACCTTCCGCGACCACAACCTGGCGGCCGTGCGCGCCAAAGGCGCTCGGGAAGTGGTGTTCGCCTGCCCCTCCTGTTACCAGATGTGGCGTGAACACTACCCACAGGGAGATCTGAAGTTTACCCATGCATCTCAATTCCTGCTGCGCATGTTGCGCCGGGGCGATATCCCCATGAAACCACTGGACATGACCGTCACCTACCACGACCCCTGCGATTTGGGCCGGGCGGCCCGGGTGTTCGACGAACCCCGGGAGGCCATCGGTTTGATTCCGGGCGTACGGCTGGTGGAATTGCCCCGCAACCGGGAAAACTGCCTTTGCTGCGGGGGTGGCGGCAATTTGGAAATGCTGAGCAAGGAACTGTCCGCGGACATTGCGCGCCTGAAGATCGAGGAGATCCTCTCCACCGGCGCCCAGGCGGTGGTGACCGCCTGTCAGCAGTGCGTACGCACCATGACCACCCATGTCCGGCGCAACAAAGTGGCATTGGAGGTGCTGGATCTGACCCAGTTGATCCAACGGGCGTTGGACAAGGAAGAGGCATAATGGCAGCGGAACCGCTGGTGGTGCGTTTAAACGAGGGCCGGGCGGAGGTGCGCAACGGCCATCATACTTTTCAGGTGACCGGCCGCAATGCCGCGGAATCCGGTTACGGCTGCCCCACCGAACTGGTCGCGGCCGCCCTGGGCAGCTGAATCGTCCTGACCATGGCCGCGGTCGCGGCTAACAAAGGGTTCCGTCTGGAAAAGGCGGAAGTCCGCATCACGACACGCATTGCGGCGACGAAACCCTGGTGCACCGATTTTGACATCCATCTGGACCTGGACGACACACTCGACCAGAGAGCCCGCACCATACTGTCCCGATGCGCTGCGATGTGCGAAGTGCATAAAATGTTGAGCGGTGAAATGCGCTTCAACTACTGTCTCAACCCTTGACCAAAGGCTTTAAGAGACCTGATATGCAAACGTGGCGACTCCTGGATACGCCGCCCATGTCGGCAGCGGCCAACATGGCGCTGGATGAGACCCTGGTGGAACTCAAAGGGCGTGGCGGCACGCCCGACACGCTCCACTTTCTGCAATTTCTGCCCCGTTGCGTGCTGGTGGGGTTCCACCAGTCGGTGGCCGAGGAGATCCGGTCCGACTACTGCCGGCAGCACGGCATCGAGATCAATCGCCGGGTCACCGGCGGCGGCGCCATATTGTTCGATGAAAGCCAACTGGGATGGGAAGTGATCTGCGACAAGTCCTTTTTCAATGTGCGCATACCGGACCAGGGACTATTCCGCAGGCTGTGCGAGCCGGTGGTCACCGCCCTGGCAAAGTTGGGCCTTGCGGCCACCTTCCGGCCCCGCAACGACATTGAAATCAATGGCCGCAAAATATCCGGCACCGGCGGCACCGAGTCGGGAGATGCCTTTTTGTTCCAAGGCACCATGCTGGTGGATTTCGATGTGGACACCATGCTCAGAAGCCTGCGCATCCCGGTGGAGAAACTCAAAGCCAAGGAGATCGACTCGGTCCGGGAGCGGGTCACCTGCCTGAAGTGGGAGTTGGGCCGCGTGCCCCCCCTGGAAGCCATCAAGGAGGCGATTCGCACCAGCTTCGAGCAGCACCTGGGTATCCGGTTGCAATCCGGCGGATTGACGGACGAAGAAAGAAAGCTGTTCGAACAGAAATTGCCTTTTTTTCAATCCCGCCAATGGGTGGATGCGGTCAACCCCCGTTTTCAGCGCCGCGAGGTGCTCCAGGCGGCCTACAAAGGAGATGCCGGCCTGGTGCGCTTCACGCTGGTCGTGAACCCCCTTTCCAAGCGCATCAAGGACATCTTCATCACCGGCGATTTTCTCTCATTTCCATCCCGGGCGCTCCATGACATGGAAGCGGTCCTGCGGGGCATGCCGCTGGAGCGCAAACAGCTCGGCGGGGTGATCCGCCGGTTTTTCAAGGAAGATCGCATCTGCATACCGGGCATGGCGGCCGGAGATTTCCTCAAACCCCTGGACCAGGTGCTCGCCAAAATGGAGATTACCCGCTACGGCATCCCCCTGCCCCACTGCAATCAGATTTCGGTAACCAACGGCACCTTTGCCGAGGTGGCGGCCCTTCATCCCTCGGTGCTGCTGCTGCCATACTGTTCCAAGGATATCGAATGCGACCTGCGCTACGCAAAGGGTTGCCGCAGCTGCGGCGAGTGCACCATCGGCGACGCCTGGACATTGGGGCGGCGGCACCATATGAAGATGGTTTGCGTCACCAGTTTCGAAGATCTGCTGCAGGAGCTGGCGCGCATGAAATCGTTGGGGCACCGTGCCTTCATCGGTTGCTGCTGCCAACCTTTCTTCACCAAGCACGTGGATGATTTCGAGCGCGTCGGCCTTCCCGGTATCCTGCTGGATATCGACTGCACCACCTGTTATGAACTGGACCAGGCCAAGGAAGCCTATGCCGGTCGGTTTGACCGCCAGACCGCGGTGAACCTGGACCTGCTGGAAACCGTGCTGCGCGTATGCGCCCCTGCGCCGCAGCAAACCATTCAACAGGTCGGCTGAGACCCACGGTGAATCGATGACGCACATTGGCGAGCGATATGATGTGGTGGTGGTGGGAGCGGGGCCGGCAGGGGCGTCGGCGGCCCTGGCGGCCGCGGCCGGGGGTGCGCGCGTCCTGATGGTGGAACGCAAAGCGGTTCCGGGCGTGCCGGTGCGCTGCGCCGAACACATACCGGCTTTGCTGCTGGGCGAAATCCCGTACTCATCCGACTTCATCGTGCAATCGGTCAGCGGCATGCGCACCCATCTGCCGGACGGCCAGGTGACCGAAACCAAAGCGCCGGGCTACATCATCGCACGTGACCGGTTCGACCAGGCCCTGGTGCGCGCGGCGGCCGACGCCGGCGCCGA
>JAGTVD010000347.1 GCA_018224505.1 Desulfatitalea sp.
CCATAGCAGACCCGTCGTTCAACTGATCGTTCCCGACGAGGCGCCTAAGTATAAAAACGGGGCCATTGTGGCCCTCTCGGAAAAGGATGGGGCCAGCGGCACCTATCTCCGCAACATCGTCAAAACAATGCATCCGGCTACCATGGGACTCCAGGCAGCGGCGTTCTTACTCAATTAAGCATACGACCACTTGACACCTGATACGCGCTATCATCCTCCACACATCTTGGCGCCATCCAACATTACATCAGTAATCCGTCGACCGGGAACTGCTGCCCGCGCATAACCATATTGACATCCCTTGGACCGATTGAGATATTGGGCCGCGAAGGGTGATTCAGACGGCGCCGCGTTCGTGTCGCGGCGCTGAATTCTCTCCTTTGCAGGAAGGCCAGACATGGATTCGGCACCACCATCTGATTTTGAACGTGCAGGCACGCAAAACTGTGTCGGGGACATTCTGATGCCTGCAACCGCCATTGATACGTCCACCCCCCTGGCGGCAGCCGCCGGAATATTCGCCAAATGCGATATCGGGCTTTTTCCCGTTGTCGATGGCACTGGCCGTTTCCTGGGCGCGCTGACCATCCAGCGACTACTGGGTGCTATCAGTGCCGGCCAACCCTTAACGGACACCATCCAGCCCCTCATCGATCCCCATCCGACGCGTCTCACCGTTGATGCCGGCCTGGACACGCTTTCCGAAGCCTCCCTGCCCGCAATTGTTTTCGACACCACCGGCGCCGTTGCCGGAGTGGCCACAAGCAAAAGCTTGATGGCGCGACTGCTGTCTCGGAATGCCGCCTTGGAAGACCAGTGCGACACCCGGACCAAAGAGCTGGGACAGGTCAGGCTCATGAACAAGGAGTTGGAAGCAATTATCGACTCCTCCTACGATGGTATTTGGATCACCGATGGCAACGGCGTCATTCTCAATATCAACAAGGCCAGCGAGCGGATCTCCGGCCGACCGGCAAAAACCTATGTCGGCCGCAACATGAAGGAGTTGGTCGAAAAAGGTTTGCTGGACCAATCCACCACCCTCCTGGTCATGGAGAAACGGGAACGGGTGACCATCAACCAAACCATTAAAACAGCCGGCGGCGATACGATGGTGGTGCTGGCCACGGGCAACCCGATCTTCGATGAACACGGTAATCTGTTTCGCATCGTAACCAACACCCGGGACATCAGCGAACTGGTCCGCCTGCGGGACCGGCTTTACAAAGAGCAGGAGCTCTCCCTGCGTTACATGGCCGAACTGGTACAGCTGCGCAAATTGCAGAGCAAGGCGTCCGACCTGATCTATCGCAGTATGGATATGCAGCGCATCGTGGAACTCGCCTCCCGGGTGGCGGATGTGGATTCCACTATTCTGGTAACGGGAGAGTCGGGCACCGGCAAGGAGATGATCGCCCGTCTGATCCACCAGCTGGGGCGGGGCGACAAGAAACCGTTCATCGCCATCGACTGTGGCGCCATTCCGGATCAATTGCTGGAATCGGAACTGTTCGGTTACGACGGGGGGGCATTTACCGGCGCCAAAAAAGAAGGCAAACCCGGGATGTTCGAACTGGCCCATACCGGCACACTCTTCCTGGATGAAGTGGGAGAGCTGCCCCTGGCGTTGCAGGCCAAGCTGCTGCGGGTCCTGCAAAGCAAGGAAGTACTGCGGGTGGGTGGCACCCAATCCATTCCCGTTGACGCGCGCATCATCACTGCTACCAACAAAGATCTGACCCGAATGCTCAAGGAAAAACTGTTCCGGGAGGATCTCTATTACCGTCTGATGGTCGTACCCATACACACCCCCCCATTGCGGGAACGCCGGGAGGACATACCGCCGTTGGTATACCATTTCGTCGATACGTTTAACCGGCATCACGGGTTCGGTAAAACCATCGCCCCCCAGGTGATGGACCGGCTGGTGGCTTACGATTGGCCGGGCAATGTACGCGAGCTGAAGAATGTGGTCGAGCGGATGATGGTCATGTCCCGCGCACCGGAAGTGACCGCCAACGACCTGCCGGCCTTTATCCAACCCAAGAGGCCCCTTCCCAAAGTTGGCAACCGGCTCAAGGAGGCCGTTATCGAGACCGAATCCTATCTGCTCACGGAAACTTACAAGGTGCACCAATCGTGGCAGAAGGTGGCACAAGTTCTCGGGGTGGACTACACCACCGTTTACCGCAAGGTAACCAAGTACCATCTGTCGGTATAACGGGTGAAAGCCCTTGACGTTCAGCCATTCAGAACGCCATTCCGGTTCTCATTTGCACAATTGCAAATATTGCGTTTTTGCAATTTTCATGAATTTCAATCACCAAATGACTGATCCCAATTCAAACATTGCAATCTTGCAAATGCCGGCAGACGCCGGATATGCCCGCCGCCCTGCCATTCGTCGAATTTGTACCATCAATAGAACAGGTTACCAACTTGTCCGCTCCGGGCTTACAATGTGGCACACATCTGGCATCCTTTAACCGCAACAGATTCGTTGCAACCCAAACCACTGCAACAACCCACCGAGGACCATGTCCGGCAACACCAGGACGACGGAAACCCCAACAACCTACCAACCTTTAATACATAAGGAGCGCAAGCGATGAGGACC
>JAGTVD010000348.1 GCA_018224505.1 Desulfatitalea sp.
CGCTTGCCCCGCAAAGTCTACGCCTGCGTGGGCGGAGGGTCCAATGCATTGGGGCTTTTTACGGGGTTTTTGGACGATCCGGTTGAACTGGTGGGTGTGGAGGCCGGCGGCAAGGGGCTGGCGAGCGGGCAACACGCTTCGCGCCTGCGCTCGACGGACGCCAGCGTGGGAGTGGCCCAAGGATACAAAACCTTTTTCCTGCAAAACAGCGACGGCCAGATGAAGGAGACCCACAGCATCGCAGCCGGCCTCGATTATGTGGGGGTTTCGCCCATCCTGTCCGACTTCAAGGAGAGCGGCCGGGCCCGTTTCGAAGCGGCCACCGACGAAGAGGTGGTGGCCGCCATGGCGCTGACCATGCGCCAGGAGGGGTTGATCCCGGCCCTGGAATCGGCCCACGCATTTGCCCAGGCCTTCAAGGAGGCGCCCCGGATGGCACCCGATGAGATCATCATCATCAATCAGTCCGGCCGGGGCGACAAGGACATCTTTACGGTGGCGGACGCCTTTAACGATCCGCAGTGGCAGGCATTTATCCAAGCCAAAGCCGAAACCTATGCCGGAAAGGACCGCAACCATGCTTGAAGCTTACCTTCGCGAACAGCGACGCGACAAAAAAATCCTGCTGATGACCCACATCGTCATCGGCTACCCTTCGCTGGAAGCCTCCTTCGAGATGGTCGAGGCCATGGTGAACGCGGGTGTGGAACTGATGGAACTGCAGATCCCCTTTTCCGAACCCATCGCCGACGGACCGGTGATCCTGAAAGCCAACCAGGCGGCCCTGGCCCGGGGGGTGACGGTACAACAGTGCCTCGACTTCGCCGCAAAGGCGGCAAGCGCCTTTGAGATCCCCTTTCTGTTGATGACCTATTACAATATCCTTTTTAAATATGGCGTGGAACAATTCGTCCAGGCCATGGCCCAGCGAAAACTGCGGGGGGCCATTGTCCCCGATCTGCCCTATGAAGAGGGGCATGCCTACTTGCAGGCCATGAAAGAGCAGGCGCTGGACCCCATTTTCATTTACGCGCCAACCACCAACGATGCTCGAATGGCACAAATCAACGCCCATGCCAGCGGCTTTGTTTACTGCGTGGCCCGCAAGGGCGTTACCGGACAGGCAACCGCTTTCTCCGACCAACTGGAACAATACCTGGGTCGCTGCCGCCGCGCCACCCGACTGCCGCTGGCTTTGGGCTTCGGGGTACAGGACAAGGCGGATATTGACTTTCTGACCGGCAAAGTGGACATTGCGGTCATCGGCACCCAAACCCTCCGGATCGTCGAGGCGCACGGAACGGAGGCGGTCGGGCAATTCATCGCCCAATTGCGCTAAGTGGTCGCGGACAGACCCATGGACCCATCCACCGACACCTCATCCGCCGTTGCACGTTTTAAACAGTGCATTTCCCAGTTGCCTCATATCACCACGGATCAACCGGGTGTGGGCGGTGAGATCAAGGCCGTGCCGGAACATTTTCAGGTTGAGGAGATGCTGCCCTACGCCGCCAGTGGCGAAGGAGAGCATCTTTACGTCACCCTGCGGCGCAAGGGGTGGAACACCACCGATGTGGCCGCCGCCCTGGCCGAACCGTTCGGCCTCAAGACCAGGGACATCGGCTGGGGCGGTCGAAAAGACAAACAGGCCATCTCCACCCAGACCTTTTCGCTGCCCATGCCCCTGCGCAACGACTTGGCGGCGGCCGAGGCGCAATTGGCGCAGTTGCCCTTCGATATTCTCGCCGTTCAACGCCATGGCAACAAAATCAAAACCGGCCATGTGGCCGCCAACCGTTTCCGCATCGTACTGTCCGGGGTGGGCCCCGAGGCGCTGGCCCCGGCCAGCGCCATCGCCGATCAGCTCCGCCAGCGCGGACTGCCCAACTTCTATGGCGAACAGCGCTTCGGCATCGGCATGGGGAATCTGGATCGCGCCATGGCCCTGATACGGCGTCAGCGCCCGGCCAGGGGCGCCCAGGAAACCTTTTGGGTCTCGGTGCTTCAAAGCGCCCTGTTCAATGTGTGGCTGTCGGAGCGTATGGCGCGGGGTGACTACGCCACCATCCTACAAGGCGACGTGGCCCAGAAAACCGATACCGGCGGGCTGTTTACGGTGGATGATCCTGCCGAGGCCGCCGACCGCTTCACCCGCCGCGCCCTCGTTTACACAGGTCCCATTTACGGACACAAAATGATGCCGGCCGCCGAACCGGCCGCTGCCTTTGAAGAGCGCGTGTTGACCGATTACGGCCTGACACGCGACCTGTTCAAACGGCTCCGCGCACCCGGATCCCGCCGGCGCGCCATATTGCATTTAGACGATCTGCACATAGCGCCGGACCCTGATGGCCTGCGGTTGACCTTCACCCTGCCACCGGGAGCCTATGCCACTATCGTGCTACGCGAGTTCACCCGCCCACCCTTTCTTTTGAACGAAAAATCGGATAAACAGGACGGGTTGTAACAAGACCCAACCGCGGGTTGGGATGGGACCGGAGGCGCACCGCATGGGCAGCCTGAGCCGCTGGGCGGTTTTCATCACTGTTTTTCTCTGTATCTACGGTTCGCTGCACTTGTACATGTTGATCAAGGTGCGCCGGGCATTCCACGTAGAAGGCTGGAGTTACGTGCTGCTGCTGGTCGTCCTGCTGTATCTTATGCTGGCCCCCATTCAGGCGCGGCTGATGCATCACCAGGGCTACGAACTTTCCGCTGTGATGATGTCGTGGATCGGCTATCTGTGGATGGGCTATCTTTTTCTTTTCATCTGCCTGTCGGTGCCCCTGGATCTTTATCACCTGGCCATGGCCTCCCTCCAACAGCTGCTGGACACCGACTGGACGCACATGATGTTGGCCCGCCGCCAAAACGTCTTGCTGACGGCGACCGTGGCCGGCGGCCTGATGGTCTATGGCGCTGTGGCCGCCTACCAGGTGCCGCTGAACCACATCACGCTGACCAGCGCCAAAATCCCGGAATCGATGGGACGCTTGAGAATCGTCCAGATATCCGATTTGCATCTGGGCACAATGACCTACCCCGGTCGCCTGAGTCCCATCCTGACGGCCATTCGCGCCGCACAGCCCGACATACTCGTGTCCACCGGCGATCTGGTGGACGGTCCAATCCGGGATGGCAACACTTTGGCCGGCATGCTCAAGGCGTTGCCCGCACCCATGGGCAAATTCGCCGTGACGGGCAATCATGAATTTTATCTGGCCCCTGAAGGCGCGCTGCAATTCACCCAGGCGGCCGGATTCACCCTGTTGCGTGGCAGTGCGGTGCCCTTAAACGAATCGATTGTGGTGGCCGGTGTCGACGACCCGGCCGGAGACGGCCCCAATCCCGATGCAGCGGAAGCAAGACTGCTGGCCGGGCTGCCGGACGAGCAGTTTGCCATTTTGCTCAAGCACCGACCCGTTTTGGCGCCCGTGGATGGCCGGCGCTTCGACCTCCAGCTTTCCGGCCACACCCATAAAGGTCAAATATTTCCTTTCACCCTGGTGATCCGAATGGTTTACCCTTTCCAGTCCGGCTGGCATCGTGTGGGGCCGGAAAAATATCTGCATGTCAGCCGGGGGACAGGCACCTGGGGACCCCCTGTCCGGGTGTTCGCGCGCCCGGAGATTACGGTTATCGACCTGATAGCAGCGGGTCGATAAAAAAGAATACAATTTTATCTATCGAAATGATCGAAATGGAACGCACAATGGACTCCTCCCAAGCAAGCATATGGCAATCCCATTCCATGAAATTCCTGGAAATGGCATTTCGCACCGATCGACAGGAACGACTGCGCCAAGCCGATGGATACGGCAAGAAGTCAGGCGATTGCGGCGACACCGTGGAATTTTTCCTGCAGCTGCGCGATGGCCGTATCACCCACCTCGCCTACATGTTGGACGGTTGCATCCACACCAATGCCTGCGCCAACACCCTCATCACCCTGGCCGAAGGCAAACAGCTGGAGCACGCCTGGGAAATCAAGCCGGAAGATGTGGCCGCCTACCTGGAAACCTTGCCGGATGACCATTTCCATTGCGCAGAGCTGGCCATCGGCGCCTTCTATCTGGCCTTGGCCGATACCCGCCGGACCCAGCAGGCACCCTGGATGAAAGCCTATCGATAGCGCCGCCGCCCCTCCCTGCCGGGATCACCGGCGCGCTTTCCACAAGACACCCGCACCCACCCACCTCTGCGAAGTAAATGCGATGGCCGATAGGCCTCCCAGGGCGATCGCATGTAAATTCATGCATGATACATCTACTGGGCAGCTGATCCGTCACCTTTTTTGCACGGTAGGAGGTGCACCCGGTTGCGGGGGTGGGGCGCTGTATCCGCAATGGGGTTTTAGTGACGCTTGGGGGTGTGCGCAGGGTTGTTCGGCCCGCACTGTCTGAACGCAGTGAGTTTGCGGGCCTACC
>JAGTVD010000349.1 GCA_018224505.1 Desulfatitalea sp.
CACTTCATCGGGCTCTCCATGGGCGGCATGGTGGGTCAGGTATTGGGCGCGCACCATGGCAACCGCCTGCGCACCCTGGTGCTCAGCTCCACGTCGGCCCACATGCCGCCGCCGGAGCTCTGGGCCGAACGCATCCAGGCCGTGCGCGCCGGCGGCACGGCGGCTGTGGTGGATGGCACCATCGAACGCTGGATCACCCGGGCGGGCCGGCAGCGGCTGCCCGAGGCGCTGGAAAAAGTGCGGGCCATGATTCTGGGCACGCCCACGGCCGGATTCGTGGGGTGCTGTGCGGCCATCCGGGATCTGGATTTGCGGGAGGCCATCCGCGCCATTACCGCACCGACCCTGATCGTGGTCGGCGAGCACGATCAGGGCACGCCGGTGACGATGGCGCGGTTCATCCACGAACGCATTGCCGGCTCCCGCCTGGTGGTGGTCCCCGAGGCGGCCCACCTGCTCAATGTGGAGCAGTCTGAAATATTCAATCGAACCGTTGTGCCGTTTTTGGATGGCCGACGGACGCAGGGTTCCGCGACCCCTTAATAAAACAGAAGGAATTCGACGCATCATGCACACCAAAGAGCAAGTGTTGCGCTATCACCGGGAGCCGCGCCCCGGTAAAACCGAAGTGGTTCCCACCAAGCCTTTTTTGAGCCAGGCCGATCTCAGCCTGGCCTATACGCCGGGGGTAGCGATACCTTGCCTGGAGATCCAGGCTGATCCCGACCGCGCCTACGACTACACCAACCGGTCCAATCTGATCGCCGTGATCACCAACGGCACGGCTGTGCTGGGACTGGGCCACATCGGCGCCCTGGCCGGCAAACCGGTGATGGAGGGCAAGGCGGTGCTGTTCAAGCGCTTCGCGGACATCGATGTGTTCGACCTGGAGCTGGACACCACCGATGCGGACGCCTTCATCCAGGCAGTCAAACTGCTGGAACCGACGTTCGGCGGCATCAACCTGGAAGATATCAAGGCACCGGACTGCTTTTACATCGAAGAACAGCTCAAGCAGCAGATGAAGATCCCGGTGTTTCATGACGACCAGCATGGCACGGCCATCATTTCGTCGGCGGCCATGCTCAATGCCGTGGCCTTAACCGGCCGGAACATCGATGCACTGCGGGTGGTGATCAACGGCGCCGGGGCGGCCGGCATCGCCTGCGCTAAACTTTACTTACTGCTGGGGGTGCGCAAGGAGCACCTGATTCTGGTGGACTCCAGGGGGGTGATCTACCAGGGACGCAAAGAAGGGATGAATCCCTACAAGGCCCAGTTCGCCGCCGACACCGCCGCCCGGAATCTGGCCGATGCCGTGGAAGGCGCGGATCTGCTGGTGGGCATGTCGGCCAAGGGGGCCTTTACCCCGGAGATGTTGGCGCGCATGGCCGATCAGCCCATCATCTTCGCCCTGGCCAACCCCGACCCGGAGATCGACTACGATGAGGCCAAGGCGGCCCGGCCCGATGCCATCGTGGCCACCGGCCGCTCCGATTATCCCAATCAGGTCAACAACGTGCTGGGATTTCCGTACATCTTCCGGGCGGCCCTGGATGTGCGCGCCTCCGGTATCACCGAAGAGATGAAGGTGGCCGCGGTGCAGGCCCTGGCAGCCCTGGCCCGGGAGGATGTGCCCGATGGGGTAATCCGGGCATACGGCGGCAAGCCCATCCATTTCGGCCCGGATTACATCATCCCCAAGCCCCTGGACAACCGGGTGCTGCTCAAGGTGGTGCCGGCGGTGGCCGCGGCGGCGGTGCAAAGCGGCGTGGCGCGCCTGCGGCCGCCGGAAACGGCGGCCTATGTGCAGCGCCTGGAAGCCTGCCTGGGACCGGAGCGGGAGCTGATGCGCAAGATCATCATCCGCGCCCAACAGCAACCCCTGCGAATTGTGCTGCCCGAGGGCACCCATCCGGTGATTATCCGGGCGGCCCACCAGGCCCGGCTGGATGGCATCGCCCACCCTGTGCTGCTGGGCCGGCCGGCCGAGGTACAGGCAACGGCCAAGGCCCTGCAGATCCCCCTGGACGGCATCGAAATCATCGACCCGCGCCACAATCCCCACTTCGACGGCTTTGCCGACAAGTTGTACGCCATGCGGCAACGCAAGGGCTGGAACATGTATGAAACCCGGCGCCAATTGCAAAAACCGTATTATTTCGGTGCCATGCTTGTACACGAGGGGTTTGTGGACGGTCAGGTGCACGGCATTGGCCAATCCTATCCCAATGCTATCCGACCCGTTCTGCAGGTGATTTCACGGCGGGAAGGGGTATCGCGGGTCTCCGGCCTCTACCTGATGATCTCCAAGAACCGGACCTTGCTGTTCGCCGACGCCACGGTCAACATCCAGCCCACGGCGACGGAACTGGCAGAGATCGCCCTTCTGGCGTCGGAAATGGCCCGCTTTTTCGACATGACGCCCCGGGTGGCCATGCTCTCCTTTTCCAACTTCGGCAGTTCACGCCATCCGGAAACGGAGAAAGTGGCCGAAGCCGCGCGTATCGCCCGAGCCTGCC
>JAGTVD010000350.1 GCA_018224505.1 Desulfatitalea sp.
CCGGCCCAGGCCTGGGATACGCGGATCCAGCAGGACATGTTGCCGTCTCCATGTTGATCGCTGCGTCGGTCCCAGAAAAAACGCACTTTGACCCGTCCGTATTTGTCGGTGTGGATCTCTTCTTCCTTGGGGCCGGTCACGATCGCCACCTGGCTGCCGCCGATCATCGGTTTGGGATGGTTGCGGGGCGGGCGAAAGGCGATGGCCCTGGACAGGCAGACAAACTGGTTGCCGTAGCGGTCCTCGTCACTGCCGCTGGTCCAATGCTGCCGGGCGTCATGGCGCACCCGGGTCAGCACATAGGTCGTGTTGTCGATGGTCTTGATCGGATGGTCCTTGAGGGTGAAGCTGGTCCCGGCGGCAAAACCCCGACAGTTGCTCCGGCCGGAAAAGGTGTGCATGCGGGCATCCTCGGCCCCGATGCGCGCGGCGGCCAGGGCCTCGGCCCGTCCGCTGGGTTTGGTGTAGTCGCCGGGGTATTCATAGATGAATCCCGGGCTGGTCGGTTGCCGGTTTTGGGTCGAACAGCTCACGGTCATGTCCACGTCGGGGATGGTGAAGTTGTAGTCGCGGGCCATGTATTTGCCACTCATCAGTTTATTGTCCGGTTGCAGATAGCACACCGACTCCTGATCGGCCACTCCACCGGTGGCGTTTTGAAAGGGTACCGACTGTTTGTCGCCGCCCGCATGGGGCTTGTGGGCCTCGGGGTTGTCGGCAAACACCAGGGTGTGCCCGCCGTTGACATGTTCGAAGAAGTAGAAAATACCCTCGGCGGCGCACAGCCGTTCGATAAAGGCCAGATCGGTCTCGTTGAACTGGATGCAGATCGGCCGCGGATCGTAGCTGCCCGCAAGGGCCATGCGAAATTCGATGCGGGCGCCGATACCCTTTTCGCCGGCGGTTTCCAGCACCTGTCGGACAATCTCCGGCACGCTTTTGTCCTGGAACACGCGGCAATCAACGCAGCGGGTCAGCAGCCAGGCCGCCGGGCGCAAGGTGGCGGTATATTTGCTGAACCCCTCCTTGGTGGCGCTTTGTCCAGGGGCAAAGGCGGTGATGATGCCGTTGAAAAAACGCTGATCGCCGTCCGATGATCCGATGGACACGGTGACGTTTTTGCCGGCCAGTTGCTCGAAGGTGATGTCGGCCCGCTCCGAGGCCAGCATCAGATCGAAGCTGAACAGGCCGGATATCTTCTCGGTGCCCGCAAACGAGCGCACCACGAAAGCGTCATCGCCCAACGCGGTGGCGATGCGGATCAGACGGTCGGTTTGTAGCAATGTCATCGGGTTGCCTCCCCTATTTGTTTACACTGTGTGTTACGGTGCTGCAAAGTGCATCATCGTTTTTGTAGCTGTGGGTTGCCTGTCAAGTGGCATCACTCGTTCTGGCCCAGGCCCTGGCGCTTTTCGCGGGTCAAGTTTTCAAGATCGCTTTCAACGATGTAATCCCAAAAGGTGGCCTTGTCGCTTTGCGGATACGCTTCATTGGTCAGTTCCCAGCGGTACAGGTCGCCGTCCGATCCGACGAAGCTGACAGGATTTGTGGTCCAGGCAAATTTATTAAAATAGTCATTGATCAGGAGGATGGGTGATCCCAGGAAGTTGGGGTACTTTTCGGATACTGGCATGAGGTAGGTGCTTTGTGGTTCTGGGTAATCCTTTTTAAAAGCCACCCATTTACCATCGGGGGAGAATGAAAACTGTACTCCATTTTTAATTAAAGGGATTGGATTCTGATTTCTGTTTTCCCCCCATCCAATTAGCGTCGAGCCTGTCTTCCCACCGGAAAGTATAGCGAATGGAAGATACGGATGTGGAAGGATCCATGTGAAGCTAAGTTCAGATTTGTTGCGGTTACTAATATCTGCCAGAGGGTGATGCGAGGGTTCAAAATTCATATCTAAAACCTGCACCTCCTCTTTTTCAAGACAGTAGAGAAAAATCTTGTTAAAAGCAGCAGTCCATGTCACTCCTTTACCGTAATTGATTTCTTTGATCAACTTGACTTCTTTGCCGCTCAAGTCGATCAACTGCAGGAGGTTTGTATAGTCCCATGGGTCAGGAGACCCGCTTGTATGTTCCTGTATTTGAAAAATGAAACGCCGTTTTTCAGAATCGGCGATCGAAATTTTTTCAATAGTGCAATCCAGAGAAAAAACGATCCGGTACTCCTCATGGGTTTTGGTTTTAAAGTTATAAAGTAAAAACCGTCGTGTCTGCCCAAAACCGATGCTGTCATCGGAGGTAATGGGAAGGTAGGTTCCACCGCCACGCACATCGCTCACCGCCCTTCTAAAGTGTCGGTCGAAACGCGGTTTTTTCCCTCGAGGAAAGGATATGATCGTGATGGCGTTGTGCATGTCATTGGTGCCCACGGCGTTGTCATGAGGGACAGGGAAGAGCGACAGGCTAAAGGTGCTACCGATCTTATAGAATTGCGGCTTCAGTGAGTCGGCTGCATTTAAATCGTATAATGGTTCCATTACATTGCCTCCATAGGTAATTGTTGCTGACAAACAATAGATCATGATAAATACAAGCTGCGCACAAAAATGCTTCATAACAGTCCTCATAGTATACTCTTATGGATTTGTTTTACGACTTTGATGTAAGCGGCATCTTTTCTGATTCCATCAATCTTTTCGATTGAAAGAGGTCCTAATATTTCTTTGATGTCTTTAGGCTGCCTTTTTGCAATAATATTCTCCGCAATCCGCTCAATCTGCTCATCCAATCGGTAAAACGCGAATGGATTGACCTCTGTGAATCTGAACCAGAGGCTGGTGTCCAGATCGTCAAGAAAACTTTTGGTCTTGCTGCAATAATCCAGATAATCCACGCCATCCAACAGTGTCATATACCAGTCCGTGCCGAACAAGATGCGTTCTCTTATTTTTTCAAAGGCGGGGTTTTCATAAATGGTGTTTTTAAAAAACCTCCGAAAGCCCTTATTGCCGAAAGAGGATGAAAGATCCGCATGCACGTTGGGGTACTCCAGCATCAATGCGATGATCTGCTCGCTCCAGTCCCTGCCCAGGGTCGTATTGCCTCCGAAATGGGCCAGGCAAAGGCGCAGCGTGTTCAGGCGTGTGCCATTGACCGTCTGGTCCAGC
>JAGTVD010000351.1 GCA_018224505.1 Desulfatitalea sp.
AACACGAACGCTACGAGTTGCTGCTGGACCTGATGACCCCCATGGCCAAAACATATCCCTCTGAAATGGGTATCCTGGCCACCAGCTTGAGCATTCAATGTCTGGGTGGATATGGCTACTGCGAGGATTTTCCCGTGGAGCAGCATTTCCGCGATGCGCGCATTCACCCCATTCACGAAGGAACCACCGGCGTCCAGGGCATGGACCTGTTGGGCCGCAAAGTGGTCATGAAAGAAGGCCGGGCCTTCGCCCTCTTCCTGGAAGAGGCCCGGGCGGGTATCTCTGAGGCCCGTGGGGCCGCGGACCTGGACCCCCTGATCGAACAACTCGAAGCGGCCCTGGACAATCTCGAGCAGGTCACCGGCCACCTGGCCGGATTGGCCGGCACCAAAGGGCCGGAGGTCTTTCTGGCCGACGCCACGCTCTACCTGGAGATGTTCTGCATCATCGCCGTGGCCTGGCAATGGCTGCGTCAAGCCACGGCGGCCCGCAAAGCCCTGGACGGCAAGCCGAAGTCGGCCGACATCGATTTCTACGAAGGCAAAATCGTAACGGCGCGCTACTTTTTCGCCTATGAGTTGCCCAAAATCAAAAGCCTGGCACAGCGACTGACCGATGGCGATCCGCTGACCGTAACGATGAACAGCAACCACTTCAGCGACTAACGCGCGCGTAAAAAGCCGAATGCCAGATGAAGGTGAGTGTCCATTTTGGATCGACGGGACGCCTTCATTTGGCATTCGGCATAACGCAATTGCGCTGCACCCTTTTAACAACCCATGGGACCCCGCCTTGCCCCGGGGTTTCATGACAGCATCGTGTGCCCTGAATGCTTCGCGATCTGACGGAAACCATTATCAACAGTCTGCAAAGCCTCGGGCTCGGCGGAGGCGTCATCGTCAGCCTGGCGCTGCTATCCTGGATCGGCACCCTTGTGGCCTTGCCCCTCATCATCATCGCATTGCCCAGAGGATATCTGGCACAAAATGAAAAACTGGGAAAAGGCAAACCGGGATACACCCTTTGGCACGTTCCCTACCTGGTTTTCAAAAACCTCCTCGGCACCATCTTCATTCTGGCAGGCCTGGCCATGCTGGTGCTGCCCGGCCAGGGCCTGCTGACCCTCGTAATGGGATTGGCACTACTCAATTTTCCCGGCAAGCGCCGCCTTATCCGGCGCATCGTCACCCAGAGACGCATCTTTTCCACCATCAACCACTTACGCATCAAAGCCGGCAAAGCCCCCTTGGAAAAATAGAAACAACACTTGAACCCCGTTGCGTGCAGCCCCACCCCCGCTACCGGGTGCACCGGCGTAACGACCACGACAGAAAGCCGCGCCATTTCATTGGCGTACATGCAATCACCCTGGCACCCCCGCCTTGACAAATGGACAGCCGGTTGGAATCATAGGTTTCGATCTTTTTTCGGACACGGGACCTTATGATGACGGGCAATCACTCCATTGTCGCCAAACCCAAAGACCGCCCAAAGCGCGTTTGCATGGCCTGCGGCATGCCACTGCCTTCCCGGCGGCGGCGCTATTGTGCGACTACCTGCCGTTCGCAGCTGCTGCATTCGCTCAATCGCCGGACCGGTCTGCTGCGTGCGCTCAACACCCGTTATGCCACCTTCTACTTTACCGACCACTTGATATTGATGGACCTGCTGCCCTACGACATGGAGCAAATTTACAGTTACATGCTGCCCCGTAGCGCCAACCGCAAGCCGGTGGATGATTTCTGTGCCCTGGCAAACATGCTGGGCGCCCAATGGTGGCACGAACGCGATCGCACCAAGAAACGCTATCTGGCCTCCCGTCATGTGCTGAATCAAGCCGTGCAAAACGGACAACCCAAAGAATCGGTCATTCCCACCACCTTTGTGGTGCCGGCGGTGCGCATGAACTGCCTCGTCACACTGGAACTCAAAGCCGCCGATTTAACCCCGGCCAACATGAACGGTCGCATCAAGCAGGCTTACCGCTGCCAGGTTAAAAAGCATCATCCGGATCTGGGTGGAACGGCCCAGGCGTTTGTCAAAATCCAGGAAGCCTACGAGAAGTTGCTCAGCTGGTCCAAGAACCCCAGCTATGTCTTCCGGGGCGGTTTTACCGACAAGTGGTTGTATGAGGGGGCCTACAACCGCTGGATTCAACCCGCCGCCGAAGCGAAAAAGACTTAACCGATTGACCCCCTTCAGGGCGCCAAAAGTAAAAAATCGGCGTCCGCGGCCGTCACCCGCCCCTTGTCGAAAACACCGGGGGTCTCCGGCAGAACCACCACTACGGGCAAAGGCGCACGCTGCGACAGCTGGGCGGGAATACCCATTTTACGGGCATGGCCGCTGCCGGCCAGCAGAACCATGATTCGTTCGTCGTTATCGATCAAATAGTGCAAGGCGTACAGCGCCATGGAGGCATCCCAGAGCAGCTGCGCCTGGCAAAAATGATCGAAATCCATACGGCCATGGGCGTGGGCATCATGGGCATGGCGGATAAACTCGCGGTACGCCGGCGTCACATCACAGGTAATGTCGTTCAACACGCCCCTTTGGGCAGGGGTCAACGCGTCAAACCCATGATGGGCCACCTGGCGGGAAATCTCCCTGGAAATGTTCAAACCGATCATGGGAACCCGGTGTTCGCGCGCGTAAAGAAAGATGGGACGATAGAAAGCCCAATCATAACTCCAGTTTTCCAGGTAAAGCGGTATGAATGCGGTTTCATCGATTTCTCCGGCAACCCATTGATCCAGATCCCCCTGCCGCTCGTGCCGGAACATTTCCAAGCCGATGGCCACCTGCACGCCTGAGCGCTGCAGCGCCCGAATCACCGCCAGTTGGGCCTGGTGGTGCCAATCGTTGGTGTGCTGTTCGCCCACCAGCACAACCCGCGCCCCTTGCAGGCTATCCAGCGCTTCCCGGCCCACCTGTGTGTGCCCTTGCGACAGATCGTACAGCCGCAATGCGTCCGGATCCGGCAGGGAACGGCAGGCCACAACACCAATGGCAAACATCACCCATACCAACAACCCATGGCGCATATCGACCCTCCCGCAATCATTATCGATCTTTGAATCAACCTTTGGATCAATCTAATGGCCGTGGCATCCCCTGTCAAAGCATCGGGAAGGCAGACAAAAGGCGGCCATTAACATCAACAGGGAGCGTTCAGCGATCAACGCGCTTTACCCTCACCCCCCATCTCTGTTAAATAGGGTCCTATTTTGAATCGGATGGAGACCGGATGTGGCGCCTTTTTGGGAAAAAACGACACTGGAACAACTGACCCCGGACCAGTGGGAAGCACTATGCGACGGGTGCGGCCGCTGCTGCTTGCAGAAGCTGCGCCACCCCACCACGGGCAAGGTCCAGTACACCTGGGTGGCCTGTTACCTGTTGGATATCGAAACCTGCCGCTGCACGGACTACGCACTGCGTCATATCCTGGTGCCCGATTGCCTTGCGCTGACCGCCGCAACCATCCCCGCGTTGCGCTGGCTGCCCCGAACTTGCGCCTATCGGCTGGTGGCCGAAAAAAAACCGCTGCCGCCGTGGCATCCATTGATCAGCGGTGATCCCCGCTCGGTCCAAACGGCAGGCATTTCCGTCCGCGACCGGGCCATTTCCGAACAGTTCGTCCACCCGGACGACCTGGAAAGCTTCTACACCCAGGAACGCTTCTAATCCCCTCGCCAACCATCAAGCCCCAATTTTGCCTAAAACCAAAACCACTGCCCGCGCACCGCGACTACATCGTCGCCTGGTAGGTCGTAATATCCGGATCGAGCAGGACACGGCGGCCATAAAGCGCGGGCGCCAGGGCCGGCCAGCGGGAGGGATACATGGTGGTGAAGACCCGTTGAAACATCGCTTCCAGCAATTGATCAGCCCCCATGCTGGCATTAGGAGCGGTGAGGGCGGCCAACGCCCGCTCTTTTTCCTCCTGGCGCGCTTTAAGTTTCTCGAACAGCTCGAAATAGAGCAGGATCGGGTCCTGGGTCAGTTGCTGGTCCTGCACCAACCGGTTTTTCATCTGACTGATCTTTTCCGCCGACGCTTCCTTCAGGAAACGGCGTTTGTCACCGCTGTTGAAGAAAGACTGCTCGCTGGCCGCCCGGTCGACGGCCTTGTTGATTTCGGCGATGTCGGCGCGCAAGCTGCCGGTCATTTGCGCCCCAAAAGTCTCGGGGACCGTCACCACCACCCGCGCAAAGCTCTGGGCGTGCCGGGCCATCCCCTCCTGGAATTCGGCCACGGCACTGTTCCAGAAGAGCCGTTGGATACGGATGACCTCTTCAAGCAGATCCGGGCCGGTGGGATCGAGCAGCTTCAAACGGTTGATCATCTCCGGAAATACATGGGCGGTTGTGGCGAAAAGATGCTCCCCGGTGATCAGTTTATAGAGAATGGCGATGGTGGCGTGCCAATCCTGCATGTGCAGCACCTGCGCCAAATCATCATAGGCCTCGAGCAGAATCGCATTGGACATCAGATGCGCGGGCGTGGCGTACAAAGGTGTGCCGGCCAGCTGGGGCTGTTGGATAAAGATGGGGTCCTCCGCATCGATCACCACGGCGGTCTCCACATCGATCAGGCCGATGGAAAATTTGGCGGGATTGTTGAGAAATCCGGGATACTCATCGGGATTTCCGGCCACGAACAGATTCTCCGGTTTTAAATCCCGCATGGCCAATCCTTTCCGGCCGATCCACACCAGCAAGTCCAGAAGGTTGGTGGCCAGGGCCTCCACCTGCCGACGATAGCGGGAAAATCGTGTTTCGTGGATGTAGCCGCGCAGGTGGCTGCGATAGCGCTCCACTTGGCGCCGATGGGCTTGCACCATCTCGGCCAGCAGTTGGTTGATCTCTTTCATCACCTCGTCGGACACGCCGTGCTCGCCGGCACCGGGCGGGTCCCCCACCAAATGAGCCAGAAACCACTGTTTGAGATGGTAGGTGGGCACTTCCCCCCGGGCACCCCGGGAGGCCAATTGGCGCAGTCGGCCCTCACAACGGTAGTAGATATCCTGCAAGGCGTGGCATACGGGTGCCGCTTCCTCGCCGTAGCGGCAGACAAAGCCGTGCTGGTCCCACAGCAATTCAGGATACTGCCGCGCTTCGTCGCTCAAGCGGCCATAGCCGCCATGGATTTCGTCCAGAATGGTACTGAGGAAATAGTGTTTGGCCAGATCCATGAAAAAAGCGAAAGTGCCCTGAATTTGCAAATGAATTTGCAGTGCCGGCTGTTCCTCCAGTAAGCGCACATATCGCGTCTCCAGAACCTCCGCCGGCAACTGGTCACTGTCCGCGATGGCCGATACCGCCTCGAGAATCACCGACACCCGCGGTACAATGCATTCCCGGGGTGCCAGACGCGCAACGATACGACCTTCGGCGGCAATTTGACGCTTGTAGTCACTAAACCGTGCCAGCGGCACCGCAGGGATTTTGATCACCATGTGCGTGTCGTAGATCACATAGTAACACTGACTACGGCTGCCGCCGCCCTGCCCCAGCAGGCCGATGGACATCCGCCGCGTGATCCACTCCCCCCGGTGCTCGACACGCATTTCATAGATTTCATTGGGACATGTGGGCCGCGTTTCCACCAGGTAGATCTGGGCCAGGGCGTCCGGGTCGGCCCCCTGTTGGTGTCTGAATAGCTCGAGGAAAAAGGATAGAATGAGTTGCATCCCCGGCAACTTCGCGGTGCTCCGGGAGACCGGATCGGCCTTGGCGACTGCCCGTGGCCGGAGCGCCGATGAAGGCATCGCGGCCGGTCGGGACCGCACGACCAACGGAACCGGAACCGCTTTGCGCCGCGGCCGCAGCAGCATGGCCAGCACAATCACCACCACCAGGATTGGCGCCCCTACCACCCATTTGGCATACAATTTGATCGCCTCACCATCCACCCCCCGGCGGGCCAGCCACTGCCGAACCGAAGCGTCCGGACGCGCCGCAGAAGTGTGCATCGGGTGTCCCGGCACTGGATCGCCGTCACCGCCTGCGCTGCCCACGGCCGCCGTCCAGTCCTGTGATTCCGGATGAGCCACAGCTGCCGCTGCGACGACAGGCCATGCCCCGGTCAACCACAGCGCGAAGACCGTGCCACACACACAGACGCGCATCATGCGACGTATCATCGGTATAAAACCGGCACCCTTACCGGTGCCGATGGGGTTTGGCATGGTCACGCCTTTTCGCAAGCGGGGTTTTGCGTCCCACAATCAATTGATAATCCAATACAAAATAGACCACCGGCCGGATGTCGATGCGGCATTCATGGCGCGCGGCGGCGGTGACAAAAATTGTCCCGCAGCGGCTTACCCGATGGTTCCGGGTTATGCCATAAAGCCTCGTTATTCCGCCAATACCGCTATTTTTTAGCGCTGATGGGTTTGACAACTTGTTGGCCATGGTTAGATTTCAAGCAAAAATCATACCATTGCAACCAGGAGGCGTTATGCGTTTCGACAAGTTCACCATCAAATCCCAGGAGTTGATTCAAAATGCACAGGGCCTTGCCGGCCGCCTGAACAACCAGCAGATCGAACCCGAGCATGTGCTGGCTGCCATGCTGGCCGAAAAGGAGGGCGTGGCCCGAGCCATTTTGCGCAAGATAGGGCTATCCCCCGAAGCCATCGCCCAGGAGACGGCGGCATCCTTGAACCGGCTGCCCAAGGTGAGTGGCGGAGCGGATGTCTATTTCTCCTCCCGCACCCGGACCTTGCTGGAAAAGGCCTTTGCCGAGGCCGACACAATGAAGGATGAGTATGTCAGCATCGAGCACGTCCTGCTGGCGGTGGTGGATGAAAAGGGTGGCGAGGCGAGTCGACTGCTCGAACGCTATGGCGTCAGCCGGGACCTCTTACTCAAAGTGTTGATGGAGATCCGTGGCAGCCAGCGCATCACCGACCCCAACCCCGAAGAGAAGTACCAGGCCCTGGAAAAGTTCAGCCGGGACCTGACCGAGCTGGCCCGGCTGGGCAAACTGGACCCGGTGATCGGCCGGGACGACGAAATCCGGCGCATCGTCCAGGTGCTCTCCCGGCGCACCAAGAACAACCCGGTGCTCATCGGCGAGCCGGGCGTGGGCAAGACCGCCATCGTGGAGGGCCTGGCCCAGCGCATCGTGGCCGGCGACGTGTCCGAAACCCTGAAAAATCGCCGGTTGGTGGCGCTGGACATGGGCGCCCTGATCGCCGGCGCCAAATACAGAGGCGAATTCGAGGACCGGCTCAAGGCGGTGCTCAAGGAGGTGGAGAAGGCCGAGGGCGAGGTGATCATGTTCATCGACGAGCTGCACACCCTGGTGGGCGCCGGTGCAGCAGAGGGCGCCATGGACGCTTCCAACATGCTCAAACCGGCTCTGGCCCGGGGCACCCTGCGCTGCGTGGGCGCCACCACCATCAACGAATACCGCAAGTACATCGAAAGGGACGCCGCCCTCGAGCGCCGCTTCCAGCCCGTGCTGGTAGCCGAGCCCACGGTGGCGGACACCATCTCCATTCTGCGCGGCCTCAAGGAGAAGTACGAGGTGCACCACGGCGTGCGCATCAAGGATTCGGCCATCGTCGCGGCGGCCACCCTCTCCGACCGCTACATCGCCGATCGCTTCCTGCCGGACAAGGCCATTGACCTGATCGACGAATGTGCCTCCAAACTGCGCATCGAGATCGACTCCATGCCCGTGGAGATCGATGAGGTGCAGCGCAAAATCACCCAGGCCGAAATCGAGCGCCAGGCCCTGAAAAAAGAGTCGGATGATGCCTCCCGGGAACGCCTGGCCAAGCTGGAGAACGACCTGGAAAGCCTGCGGGCGGACTTGGCCCGCATGAAGGCGCACTGGGACCAGGAAAAGGCGCTGATCCAGGCCATCCGCAAAATCAAAGAGGATCAGGAGCAGGTGAACATCGCCCAACAGAAGGCCGAGCGCGAGGGAGACCTGGCGCGGGTGGCCGAACTGCGCTACGGGCGAGCCATCGAACTCAACAAGCAGCTCGAACAGACGCGCAATGACCTTCTGGCCCTGCAAACCGAGCGCAAGATGCTCAAGGAGGAGGTGGACGACGAGGATATTGCCGAAGTGAT
>JAGTVD010000352.1 GCA_018224505.1 Desulfatitalea sp.
TGATGCCGGCGATGCCGCCGACCATGGTGAGCAGCGCCGTCTCCTTTAGAATGATACGAAAGATGTCCCAGCGGGAGGCACCAATGGCCCGCATCATACCGATCTCCTGAGTGCGCTCGAAAACCGCCATGAGGATGGCATTCATCACGCCCACGGTGCCGATGATCAGGGCCACCATGGCCACGGCAAGGCTCAGGGAGCGCGCCGAAGCCGCCACCGTGCTGACGGAATTCATGACCTGCCCCATGGTGACGATCTGAATGCCCGGCACCCGGCTTTCGAGGCCTTCGATCACTTCCTGCATGCGAACAGGGTCCGTCAATTTGACGCCCACGGCGGTGGCGCCGCCGGGATGCTGTAAAATCTCCTGGGCTTCTCTGATGTCCATGTAGATGAACGCATCGTCCTGACTGCCGGTTTGCGCCACGATGCCCGTTACGGTGAACACGCCTTCGACGCCGGGGTAACGGATCCCATCCCCGGGCTTGATGCCATTGTGCAGGGCCACGTTATAGCCCAGCAGCAGCTCGTTGGCCGCCGCCGGATAGGCGCCCGTGATTTCCCAGTCGGGCTTGATATCCGGCAGCATGGCGGTCTCGACGCCATAGATCAAATCAATGCGTCCGCCTTGGGGATTGGGCATCTGGGCCACCAGGATGGGCGTGGCCAGGGAGATCCCCTCGGCGCGGTTGACATCATCAATGACACGGGCTTCAAGAAACTTGGGAATCACCGCGCCGTGGAGCACCAGGGCCGCCACCTCATGGGCGCAGCCCGAGGGCACCACCATGAAATGCAAACCGGTGCCCTTCAACTCTCTTGCAAGACCCGCCTCGAACCCCCGGTTAAAGGACAATACGGAGAAGAGCACCGCCACTGCCGCGCCGATGCCCAGCATGGTGAGCAGGCTGCGCGTCCGGTGCCGGAACAGATTCTGCACCGCGAGTTTCATCAATCCGCTCATTTCAGCACAACCCCTTCCGCGACCATCATCTTGGTGCCCCTGAAGGTGGACACCACGCCGGTCGCCGCTATGGCGCGCCCTTGCATGGGCGGCAGTTCGAATCCGTTGCGCGACAGATCCACGTAGATCTGTCCCGTGTCATCCTGAAGCACGAACCAGCAGCCGTTTGTAGGGCACTGGGCGTGGATGCGTCCTTCCACGGTGACCTTCCGCCCCTGCAAGTCCGCTTGGGTGAAGATCTCGGCAACCGTTTTGAGTTCCGCCTTGGGGTCCAAGCCGCTGCCATAGGATTTTTCGCCGCAGGCATAGACGGACAGGAACAGGGTGATGGCCGACAATAGCAGGAAAGTTGTACGCAACTTTGTTTTCATCGCAGAATTCTCCTTATTCGATGGATGGCCGTGCATCGACGGGGCCTGATGGAAACCTTGACGATGGCCTGGAATAGATGCGGGCATGCACCCCGCATCCACCTGGCGGCATGGGATCGCGATGCGGCACTTTGCCGGTGGCCGACCGGATTGATGCCGGCCGGCATTGCCGGGATCGCTCCCGATGGGGAGGCAATCAGGTGCATTCCACCAAGATTCGCGACACTGTCGATGTCCGGAAACTGATTGTCAGTTGGTTTTGCGCAGGGGGATGGCGACCCTTAACAGAGCAGGGTCAGGGTCCGCAGATAGACCGGTATGGTCCCGCCCCAGGGAGGCGAGTAGCGGTAATGGTCGAGTGCCCTTTCAAAGGCTATGAGCGTATCCGATGCAAGGGCCGATGGTTGCAGTGCGGTATGGATGGCCCGGGAGTGGGTCTGAACAGAGGCGGCCGGCAGCGGCGCCTGGTGCGAACCCCATGGGTCGATATCACAGCAAGGGGCCTTCGACGTACATGGTTGAGGTGTGGGTACCGGCGGGCACTCCCCATGTTGCATGCCCGTCGACGCTGTGCGGCAGCACGCCATAGGCGCGCATGCAGGCGGTTCGGAAACAGCCTGAGCGACCATGCCCAGCAAAAGCGCGGCGACCAAGGTAACGCAGAGAAGGATTGGGTTTCTGGTATGCATAGCCATCCATTTCATTTTGCGATGACTAGATTTCTCACCTTTGCCCGCCGCTTGTCAAGCCTTTTGCCGACCTCTCGGCGCTTCCGCTGGAACGGCGCAAGGGCCTTCGGCTGCCCGGGCAGCCCGGATGCACGTGGCCACGGGAAAAACCCCTTGACAAAGACCTTTATAATTATGTTAGAACCTTCTATTATGTTACGTAACTTCAATCTTGATAGCTGTAACACAACAAACACGGCAAGCCGTTCGCCTGCAGGCCGATGTTGAATAGGAAGCGTGCTGGTCGTCATGGCGTCCGCCAGCCTGGCGATTTATCCAGACAATTCCCGCGCGTGATCAACAATTGCCTTTCTTGTGCGCCCATACCTCCCCCTCGATCCATTTTGGTTTGACATGACCCGTGGGGTCGGTTATGAGATGCGTTGTGCAAGGGTCGTACGGCGCCCTTGCGCATCCTTTGAACCACTCCGGGGTCACGGAACCCTGTTCAAGTCAGGGGCGGGCCCGCCGCTGTAACCCCTTCGGCCATGCACAGCACTTGCCGGATAGTAAAACCGGCACCGCATGACCGACCCCGTCAGCCAAGCATGCCACTGTTGTCGATGGACAATGGGAAGGCGGCTGCCGGCAGGGGAAGCCAGAAGACGTTCCCGGAGGCTGTATACCTTGTTGGAAAACGGCATGTGCGCGCCTGACGCGCCGCCGTGGACCGGCCGGCGGGCTGTCATTTCAGGAGGATGACCACGACATGCCGCGCCGCACCCCTACCTCGCCAGCAATCACCCCGGTTTCATGCCTTGCGTTCACTACCCGCTTGTTCTTGGGGGATGCCCTATCTGGTCTTGGCATTGCATTGGTTTTGCTCATCTCGGCAGTGGCCGCCGGACCAGTCCATGGCGCGGGCGCCATCGGGCTGTTCGTCGGTGATTCGGACACATTGGCCTGTGTGCGCGCCTTGGCGGAATTGGATATCACGGACACGGAAATCCGGATCTTCACGGATGAAGATATCCGCCGCCCCGATTTTGAAGCGTTCGTGCGCAACATGGACGTGGCCGTGGTGGATATCATGCAGTCCCAGCCATCGGGATGGCTGCTGGAGAAGCGCGCCATCATAAAACCGGATGCCCGGATCTACGCGGTGCGACGATCCAGCCGCACCGATGCTTTCTCGGATGCGGGCTTTAAAATGGACCGCACCGTGCGGGCCTATTTCGACTACACATCGGCGGTCAACATCGCTAACATGATACGGTTTCTGGCCCATCGGGACCTGGGCGTCGACACCCCCCACGCCCCGCCGATGACGCCGCCGGAAAACGGTCTCTATCATCCGGATGCGCCCGTTATCTTCCCCGACATGGCGGCTTACGCGCAGTGGTACCGCTCTTCCGGTCGATACCGGGAGGGAGCCCTTTGGAATCTCACGGTCATCTTTCCCACCTCCACCCTGGATGGCAAGAAAGCGCCGGTGGACGCCTTGATCCATGCCTATGAATCCACGGGCATCAACACCGTCACGTGGATGCGGGCGGCCAAGGATTGGGAAAAAACGCTGGGCCGTCTGGTATCCAGCCCACCGCTTGCCGACAACCTGGGATCCATTACCGGTTTTGCGTTCAAATTCAGCTCCATATTCACGGTGGATCTGCTGCCGGTGCTGCAAAA
>JAGTVD010000353.1 GCA_018224505.1 Desulfatitalea sp.
AAAAAAGTGTCGAAATTAATTGCAACCGAAGTTATATAATAGTGCACAACCCCTTATGGAAATCCGCATTGGATAGGGACGTTAACAATGCCGAAACAACAGTGGAAACCCGGCACCATGATCTACCCGCTGCCTGCGGTGCTGGTCAGCTGCGGCGATACCCGGTTGGGGTTTAATATTATTACCATTGCCTGGACCGGCACCCTCTGCACCAATCCGCCCATGTGCTATATCTCCGTTTCACCGAAACGCTATTCCCACGCGCTGATCAAAACCACCGGCGATTACGTCATCAACCTCACCACGCGGGCGTTGGCCCCTGCCACGGACTGGTGCGGGGTGCAATCCGGACGGGACAAGGACAAATTCAAGGAGATGGCCTTGACCCCCGAAAAGGCCCAGATCGTATCGGCACCCCTGATCGCGGAGTCACCGCTGAACATCGAGTGCCGGGTCCGCGAGATCGTGCCGCTGGGCAGCCACGACATGTTCATCTCCGACGTGGTGGCGGTCAATGCCGAGGCGCAACTGATGAACCCCCATACCGGCGCCTTTCAACTCTCCCACGCCGACCCGATCTGCTATGTACACGGCCGCTACTACCAACTGGGGCGCATGCTGGGTACCTTCGGATTTTCCGTTCGCAAAAAGAAAAAGCCGTCCGGTGCCGGGCGGCGGACGCAAAGCCGACCAAAGTCCCCGCGCGGAAGCCGGTGATACGGCCGACAGTCCCTTAGGGGCACTTGAACCCCGTTGCGTGCAGCGCTCCACCCCCCGCTACCGGGTGCACCGGCTTAACGTCCACAGCGGTACGCCGCGCGATCTCTTCGGGGTACATGCAATCACACCGTCGCCCCCGCCTTTACTTCTTGACAGCCCACCATCACCCCTTTAAAGTGAGTTCCTTTGCTCGATAAGCGCGAACCCTCCAGGCGGGTTCAAACAGTGGGAGAAAATAGTGGCGCTGAAAAATTGGATGGCCCGGAATTGGTTTTTGCTGGGATTGGTGGTCGTCGTCTTTCTGGCTTGGCTTTTCCCCGATCCCGGCGCCAGCGGCGGTATCCTGCGCAGCCAGGTGTTGAGCCGCGTAGGCGTTGTGCTGATCTTTTTCTTTCAGGGCTTGACCCTCTCCCTGACCGTGCTCCGCATGGGGCTGCTGCAGTGGCGCCTGCACCTGTTCGTGCAGATCTTCGTTTTTCTGGTGATCCCCCTTTTGGCAATCACCATGGTAACGGCTGGCGGGGGCTGGATGACGGAGGAGCTGCGCCTGGGCTTCATTTTTCTGGCCGTTCTGCCCACCACCATTGCCACCTCGGTGGCCTACACCGCCATGACCGGGGGCAACGTGGCCGGTGCGGTCTTCAATTCCACCTTCGCCAACATGGCGGGTATCTTCATTACACCGCTGTGGATCGGTATGTGGCTCCAGGCGGGCGGCGATACCCTGCCCCTGGGAAAGCTTTTCCTGGACATTTCCCTAATGCTGCTGGCCCCTCTGCTGCTGGGGCAACTGGTGCGGCCGGTGGTCAGCCACTGGGTCGACGGGCACAAAAAGTGGTTTTCCATCGCCAGCAGTTTGATCATTCTGTTCATCGTGCACGCCGCGTTTTGCAACTCCTGGAAGCAAAATATCTGGTCCGCCCAAGGCACCGAAACGGCCTTGGTGGCCGCCGCCGGCGCCGTGCTTCTCTTTTTCACCGCGGTGGGGCTGTGCTTGGCAGGCACCCGTTTGTTGGGATTTGATCATGCAAACCGCATGGCCGCCTGGTTTTGCGCCCCCCAAAAAACCCTGGCCGCCGGGGCGCCTCTGGCCAACCTGATCTTTGTCGGCCATCCAGGTTTGGGCCTCATTCTGCTGCCCATCATGTTCTACCATCCCTTGCAATTGCTTGCCGGCGGGTTTCTCATCAACTGGGTCAACCAGAAACGGCAACGGGCCGGATCGGATGCGGACGACCGCCAACCAAGTATTGTGGAATCTCCATGAAGCAAAAGATCTTTTACGGATGGTGGATCGTATTGGCCACCAACATCATCTGCATGTTCGGCTACGGCACCTGGCTGTACAGTTTCGGCGTCTTTTTCAAACCCATGTCCGAAGAGTTCGGCTGGACCCGGGCCATGACCTCCGGAGCTTATGCCCTGCGCAGCGTCGAGGGTGGTATCGCATCGCCCATCGTGGGCTGGGCCGTAGACAAGTACGGCTCACGGCGCCTGATCCTCATCGGCGCCGTAATCGCCGGGGCCGCTTTTGTGATGATGCCGCTGGTCAACTCACTGATGGGGTTCTATTTAATATATGGTATTGTGCTCTCGGCGGGCATGAGCGCCATGCTCTACCTGCCGGCATGGACGGTGATCGCCAAGTGGTTCGATCGCCGTCTCTCCATGGCCATGGCGATCCTGTCGGTGGGCGCCGGTGTCGGTGGGTTGATTTGTGCGCCTCTGGCCGCCGTGATGGTCACACAGTTCGGCTGGCGCAGTGCTTTCGTGGTGATGGGGGTCTTTATCTGGTGCGTGGTCATCCCCCTGGCCTTTGTGGTGCGGGAACGGCCCGAGGATATGGGGTTGCGGCCGGATGGGGATGTCCCTTCGAGCGCTTCCGCGCCGGCCCGGGGCGGGCTATTGGCCTTCGCCAGCGGCATGGCACCGGTGCGTGGCGGCACCGGCGCCGACTACACCCTCGGGGAGGCCCTGCGATCTTCGTCCTTCTGGTTCATTGCCATGGCCTTCTTCTTCCAGGGCATGGCCCACTCCACCGTGACCGTGCATACCATTCCTGCCTTGACCGATGCCGGCATTCCGGTGGAAACGGCCGCCATCAGCATCGGGCTGCTGACCCTGGTGAGCATCATCGGCCGTCTGGTGTTCGGTGTGCTGGGGGATCACCTCGACAAACGTTATCTTTTCATGGTGTCCTACACCATGATGGGCCTTGGCATGCTGGTATTGATGAAGGCCGACAGCATGGCGCTGGTGTGGCTGTTCATCTTTCTGTTCGGCGTCGGCTTCGGCGGTAACATTCCCCTCATGCCTGCCATCCGGGCCGAGTACTTCGGGCGCCGTGCGCTGGGCAAGATTCAGGGCGTCATGAATCCGGTGATGATGGTCGCCGGTGCGGTGGGGCCCATTCTGGCGGGCCACCTGTTCGACACCACCGGTACCTACCGCGTGGCCTTCCTGATCACCGGTGTGATGACCTTTCTAGCCGCCGGGGCGATCTTCTTTGCCCGTCCGGGTCAGAAACCCCATCCCGCAACTTTGGCAGGCTAATTCCGCAAGTTCATGCCCACTTCCGTTTGGTGCGTCATTTGGCCTCGGTCGGTGCTTCGATCTCCACTTCGAAGTTTTCCAGAACGCGTGATACCATCATGTAATAGCCGATGGTGACGGTCAACTCCACCAGTTCGCGATAGGAGAGCACATCGGCCAGGGCCTTGAATGTGGTGTCTCCGGCCTTGACATTGAACACCACCTGGTCGGTGTAGCGCAGCACCTTGCCCTCCAGGTCATCGAAAACCGGGGCATCGGGACCGTCCCGCAGAGCCTGGATCTTCTCTTCGCTCACGCCCACCCGGCGCGCCACGCGTTCGTGTTGGTACACCTCGTAGCCGGCACGGCACAAGATGCCCACCCGCAGAATGGCCAGCTCCCGCAATCGGCTGTCCAATTGGTTTTTCCGAAGCAGGGCCCCGCCCAGCTCCAGAAAGCCCACCGCCGCCGGACCGCCATGGGCTATCATGCGGTGGATATTCAAAGGCGGCCGCGTCCCAATCGCGGCGCGAAGCTTTTCATTGGCCTGATCCAGGTCAAAATAGGGAATACGGGGCATTTGGAAGACCTCCTTGAGTGCGTGGTGAATACGAAAGAAGCATTCCCGTCAGGTATTGCGGTGCGTCAGGAATGTCAAATGACCAATGCCGAATGTCACGTGAAGGGGTTTCATTCATCGCTTACATCGCAATCCCCGAGCCCAAACCGCCATCCACGAAGATGGATTGGGCATTGATATAGGACGCCTCGTTGGAGAGCAGGAAGATCGTGGCATAGGCCACTTCCCAACCCGTGCCCTGGCGGCCGAAGGGCACCATCGTGGCGCGCTTGGGCCGGTTTTGGGTGGCCACCCGCCCCAGGGGGGTGTCGATCAGTCCCGGCGCCACGGCGTTGCAGCGAATACCCTGGCGCTGACCGGCCAGGGCCACGCTGCGAGCCAGGGCCAACTGGGCCGCCTTGGTGCATTCGTAGGCCGGATTGTGCCCATTGGGTCGCTGGCTGGCCAGGGAGGAGATCAGCACAATGGCCGAACCCGGCGCCATGACCGGCAGGGCTGCCTGGCAGGCCAGCATGTGACTGCGCAGGTTGATGGCGAACTCGCGATCCCAGATTTCCGGGGTGAGCTTGGCCAAGGGCCGGCCGTGGCTGATGCCCACATTGAGCACCAGTGCATCCAGGGCGCCCATGGCCTCATGCGCCGCGGTGATCATGCGCGCATTCTCCTCGGCGATGGCCACATCTACCGTCAAGGTCTTGGCCCAGCTCCCTTCAGCGCTGATGCGCGCCGCGGTTTCCCCGGCGCTCCCGGCGTTGATGTCGGCACAGACCACCCGGGCCCCCTCCCTTGCGGCCAGCATGGCGATGGCGCGCCCGTTGCCGGCGATGTCCGCGGCGCCCTCCACGGCCCGTTGGCCGGCGCCCACCACCAGCAGGTGGCGGCCCTGCATGCGGTTGCGGCCCGGGGCAGTGCCGATGGCTTCGGCAAACATCTGGATCTGAGGGTTGACCTTCCGTTCGGGAATACTCATTTGGCGTTTACCTCCATCTATAACATCGGTTCAAATTCGATTGCGAAAGCGATCCGGATACCGGGTGGTTGCATCGTGACGGATCGGTTTTGCAATGCATAGCCGTCGTCTTTACTTCTACCGGAAGCACCTCCCAGCATGCAAAAATAGTGTACCATCAACTGTCCAGTGTATGTATCATCCATGAATTTACATGCGATCGCCCTGGTGCGTCGTTGACCCCGGCTTGCTTTTTAATGCCCCTACGATTACAAGTCATTCGAGCCCCAAACAAGGATGCAGCTTTGGCCCGAACCAACACAGCAGTGCCCGCCGTTGACCATCATCAATCGTAAGGCGTACCCATCACCCATGACCATCGCAACCCCCAGTACGCCCTACCCGGGTATTCACCGTCTCCAGCTGCCGCTGGTCGATTCCCCTTTGAAGTATGTCAGTGCCTACCTGCTCCCGTCGCCGGACGGCCACCTGCTCATCGATACCGGCTGGAAAACGCCGGACAGCCGCGCATCCCTGCTCCAGCAGCTGGATGTGCTGGGCGTGCGGCCGGCCCAGATCACCCGCGTGTTGATCACCCACGGCCACATCGATCACTACGGCCTGGCTGCTGCGGTGCTGGACCAGAGCGATGCCCAACTGATCATGCACGCCTTGGAAGAGAAGCTGATCGCCCTGCGCTATGGCGACACCCACCAGTACCTCCAGCAGACCCACGCGTTGCTCAAGTCAGCCGGCGCGCCCCAGTGGCTGATCGCCGACGCCGGCCAGCTGGTGGACCGCTTCGCGCACCTGGTGGGACATGCCACACCCCACATCCGTTTGCAGGGGGGTGAATCCTTGCGGCACGGCAATTTCACCCTGGAGGTGATCTGGACGCCGGGTCATTCGCCGGGCCATATCTGCCTGTACGAGCCGACCCACAAACTGTTCTTCTCCGGTGACCACGTGCTGCCCGGTATCACGCCCAACATCGGCCTTTATCCCCAATCGGGATCCAACCCGCTCGGGGATTACATCGCCTCGCTCAAGCAGGTCCGGGACCTGGACGTTCAACTGATGCTGCCGGCCCACGGCCCCCTGGTGACCGGCTACCGTCGCCGGGTCAACCAGATTCTGGTGCATCATGAACGGCGTACCGGGGAGATGCTCCGCCTGCTGGTCGCGCAGCCCGCCCCTGTGACGGCCTACGATCTGGCTCAGATCCTGCCGTGGTCTGCCAAACGGCGCCCCATTGCATTCCAGGCACTGCGCGGCTTTGATCAGCGCCTGGCGGTATCGGAAGTGTCGGCCCATCTGGTCGCCCTGGCCCACGAGGGCAGGGTGATTCGACACACCACCCGGGGCGTGCACACCTTTCGCCTGGCGGCGATTCGGACGCTATCCT
This sequence comes from Desulfatitalea sp., assembly GCA_018224505.1. Classification (GTDB taxonomy): domain Bacteria; phylum Desulfobacterota; class Desulfobacteria; order Desulfobacterales; family Desulfosarcinaceae; genus Desulfatitalea. The sequence goes on from JAGTVD010000353.1 coordinate 6,187, forward strand.
GACAGGTTTGTTAATATTGTATACATGAATCAAAGTGCAGATGGAAACGATCCCCGACTGGGCGAATGCCAACCGGCTATTCATTGCCCGGAATTCAGTCCGGCCGATATATTTCGGCATCGTGTCTCCTTGATGAAAAAGGAAGCCCCCAGGGCCAGTGCGGCAAAGCCGGCCATCAGCAGGAACCCGGCCTGGTAATCCCGCGCCGCATAGAGGCGCAATCCATCCTGAACCGTCCCCTGCCAGAACAGATCCAGGATCTTGCCGAAGGTCGGCTGCATCAGGGATGTGCCGATGAAGGTGCCCATATTGACAATGGAAACGGCCATGCCGGCGAAGCGCGCATCACTGACCTCCTTGGCCACGGGGAACGTGATGGTAAAACCGGCCCCGGCAAACCCCATCAGCCCGAAAACCATGTATCCGTATATGCCCGCGCCCCATTGGGGGATGGCCAGCAGGGCCCAGGACGCCAGATAGAGGACCACCGATGCCAGCAATACCACCTTGCGACGGCGCAGCCAATCTGAAAACCAGCCGAAAAACAGGCAGCCCAGGGCAAACCCCATCAGCATGAGGGTCATGAAGGCAGCGGCTTCCGGGCGTTCGAAGCCTTTGACATCCCGCAGGTAGGGCATGCCCCAAAGTCCCATGAAGGCATACAGTCCGCCGGTGGTGCCGAAATTAACGATGAATCCAGGCCAGATATGCGGGTTGCGGGCCACTGCAAGCAATTGGCGGCCTAAATTGCCCAGACCGGTGTATGGCGCCTTGGTGGCGGCGGATAGGGGGTCGAAGCCGCAATCCTCCGGTTGGTTGCGCACCACGACGGCGCCCAGCAGGCCCAGCGCGATGGAAATACCGCCGATGACCACAAATGTGGTGCGCCAGGTCACAATGTCCAGCACGGCCGCCAGCGGCCCGGCGGCCATCACCGATCCCAGATTGCCCACCAGCAGGGTCAGTCCGCTCATGAAGCCGTAGCGCGATTCACTGAACCAGACCGAATTGTTTTTCATGATGCAGACAAACACCACCGATACGCCCAGGCCCACCATCAGGCGGCCGAGACTTGCCACCGCCAGCGTGGGGGCCAGGCCGAAGAGGATTGAGCCGAACCCGGCCAGCAGGTTGCCGACCATGACGGTGGTGCGCGTCCCCAGGGCATCCGCCAGGACCCCCGATGGGACCTGCATGGCGGCATACACATAAAAATACATGGCGGCCAAGGATCCCAGGGCCGCCCCGGAGGTGTTGAAGGTGGCCATCAATTCTCCGGCCACCACCCCGGGGGCCATGCGGTGGAAATAAACGGTGATGTAGGCCAGAATCAAAACAAAGAAGATGTGCCAGCGGATGAGGTTGAAACGAAAGGCAGAGGAGAGGGGCATAAAGCAGTATCCGCATTCAGAGTCGTTAAAGAAGTTTTGGATGTGATTCAATCCCTTTTATCGAATGTATGCGTTCCCATATCAGCTTTGTGTCTCGCAATACACCCAAATATGGGGCTTTGGGATTTCGAAGCCTGTTTTCAGGGGAATTCCTGTTGTCTGACGTCGGCCTTGATCATAGAATGGCCGCTTAAAGCGATGGGCATAAGCCCTGCCTATATGACTTTCCGGTCTTGCAGCTGCCGGATCTGCTCCTGACTGTAGCCGTGCGCTTCGAGAATTTCCAGCGTGTGCTGCCCGAAGCGGGCGTTGGGGGTGCGCAGGGACCCCGGTGTGGCGCTCAGCTTGACCGCCACGCCCAAGTGGGTTTCGGCGGCCCCGTCGGGGGTAGGGATGTCCACCACCATCTCCCGTTCCCGGAACAGGGGCGCGGCCAGCGCCTCCTCCATCGTGCTGACGGCGCTGACGCACAGCTCCTGCGGTTCCAGGGTCGCCGTCCAGTGGTCCAGGGGTCTTTGGCGGAAAGCGTGTCGGAAGGCGTCGATGATTTCGTTGCGGCGGGCTTCGTCGAACTGCAGATCGGTAAATTGCGGCAGTCCCATTTCGGCGCAGAGCTGCCGCCAGAATCGGTTTTCCAGGGCGCCCACGGCGATGTGGCGGCCGTCGGCTGTTTCGTAGGTGTTGTAGCAGGCGTAGCGGTGGGCCAACAGATGGTCGCAACGCCGGGGGGATTGGCCGGAGAGGGTCCGCCAGAAGTGAGCAACGGGCAGCATGGCCAGCATGCCGTCGGTCATGGAGATGTCGATGTACTGCCCCTGGCCGGTGCGCTGGCGGGCGAATAGGGCCAGCAGGATACCGATGGCGCCGTTCATGCCGCCGCCGGCGATGTCGGCGATCTGGATGCCGGGGATGCTCGGCGGGCGGTCGGGGTCGCCCATCAGGTCCAGCACCCCGGCGCGGCCCAGGTAGTTGACATCGTGGCCCACCCGGTCGCGGCAGGGGCCGGTTTGACCGTAGCCCGTGATGGCGCAGTAGATGATGTCCGGTTTGATTTGCCGCACACTGTCGTAGTCCACCCCCAGGCGCGCCACCACGCCCGGCCGGAAGCCCTCGATGACCACATCGGCCATACCGGCCATGCGCATGAAGATCTCCCTGCCCTCGTCGCTCTTCAGGTCCAGGGTCATGTGGCGCTTGTTGCGCTGCACCGTTGGCAAAAACAGGCCGTCGGCGGCGTACTGCCGCTTGTCTTCGATGGCAATCACCGTTGCGCCGTGGTCGGCCAGGATCATGGAGCAGTAGGGGCCGGGCAACAGGCGCGAGAGATCCAGGACGGTGACGCCCTCCAGGGCGCCGGGCGGACAGAGGATGTTTTTCATCACAACCCCATGAATTTGGCGGCGATGCCCTTCATGATCTCGTTGGTACCGGCGAAGATGGACATCACCCGGGTGTCCCGGAAGGCGCGCACCATGGGGCACGCCTCCAGCATGCCGTGCGTCCCCAGCAAGTTCAGCGAACGGGAGGCGATGCGGTGCACGGCGTCGGTGCACCAGTACTTGGCCATGGAGACTTCCACCACGATGCTTTTCTTCTCCATGTGATCGGCGATGAGTTTCTCCATGAAGGTGCGGCCGAGTTTGGCTTCTGTGCTCATCTCCACCAGCGCGAACTGCACGGCCTGGGCGCGGGAAAGGGGCCGGCCGCCCACCAGGGTGCGCTTGCAGTGATCGATGGTGTATTCCACGATCCGCTCGGCCGCCGCCACCGCTCCCATAACGCAGGCCAGACGTTCCTGCTGGAGTTTTTCCATCATCAGCAGGAAGCCGGAACCTTTCTCACTCAAGCGGTTTGCAGCCGGGACGCGGCAGTTGGTGAAGAACAGTTCGGCGGTGTCCTGGCTGTGCCAGCCCATTTTGTGCAGGGGGGCGCCCTTTTTGAATCCCGGCGTGCCGTCCTCGACAAGGTAGAGGGAGATGGCCTGGTGCGGGTTGGGCTGCGCGGGGTCCTTGGCGGCCAGCACCACCAGATCGCAGTTCAGGCCGTTGGAGATGAAGGTCTTGGTGCCGTTGAGCACCACCGTTTCACCATCTTCCACCGCCGTGGTCTGCATGCCGGCCAGATCGCTGCCGGCGTTGGGTTCGGTCATGGCCACGGCGGTGATAATGGCGCCGCTGACGCAGCCGGGCAGGTAACGTCGTTTTAGCGGTTCGGCGGCGAAGGATTCGATGTAGGGCACCACCACGTCGCTGTGCAGGGTGGCCGCCAGCCCGGTGTGGACGGTGCGCGAGAGTTCCTCGGCCACAATGAGCGCGTGAATGAAATCACCTCCCATGCCGCCGTAATCCGTGGATACGGTGGGGCAGAGAAAACCGGCCTGGCCCATTTTGCGCCAGGTCTCCCGGGGCACCCGGCGCTCGGCCTCCCATCGATCCACATGGGGTATCACCTCCTGTTCGCAGAACACGCGCAGCCGTTTCCGAAACCGGTGATGATCCTCGGTGAACTTTAATATCTCCATTTGAGTGGGCCTCGATTTTGTGTCAGGGATTGGGCCGGCCCGAATCCGGGCGCCTGAAATGCGAACCTATTTTACGCGAGCCCTTAAAAAGCGTGACACTCTCTTTTATTCATACTTCCCGACAATCGCGATACTGCAAATATTCTGGAATGGAAATCCACCCAGATTATGTGTCAAGCCATACCGCGGATTGCCCAATTGGCGTTTGCCGGCCCGGCCGTGCAGCTGCAGGTACATTTCGTAGAGCATGCGCAGGCCCGAGGCGCCGATGGGATGGCCGAAGCATTTGAGGCCACCGTCCACCTGGCAAGGCACCTGGCCGTCGCGGTCATAGAAGCCATCCATCACGTCGTGCCAGGCGCGGCCCCGTTCGGAGATGTGCAGATCCTCCATGGTGACCAGTTCGGTGATGGAGAAGCAGTCGTGCACCTCCATCATGCTGATCTCCCGTTTGGGATCGGTGATGCCGGCCTCCTGGTACGCCTTGGTGCTGCAACGGTCGGTGGTCATGAAGTGGTCGCCGTCCCAGCTGTTGAAGCCGGCCTCCTCGCCGCTGCTCAAGGCCACCTGCAGGGCCTTGACGGTGACGAAATCCTTTTTTCCCAGTCGCCCGGCGATCTCCGGGGTGGTGACGATGGCGCAGGCCGCCCCGTCGCTCACCCCGCAGCAGTCGAACAGACCCAGGGGGTGGGCGATGATCGGTGCGCCCAGCACCTGGTCCAGGCTGACCGCCTTTTGCAGGTGGGCCTTGGGATTGAGGGCGCCGTTGGCGTGGCTCTTGACCGAGACCCGGCCGATGGCGCGCTTCAGGTCCTGTTCCCCCACGCGGTACCGGGCCCGGTAGGCGCTGGCCAGTTGGGCGAAGGCGCCGGGGGCCGACAGGTTGGGCATCCACTGCCACAGCAGGCTGCCGGCGTTGGAACCGGGGTTGGGAAGCCCGCCGTAGCCGGTGTCCTTGAGCTTTTCCACCCCCAGCGCCAGGCAAATGTCATAGGCCCCCGAGGCCACGGCATAACAGGCGCCCCGGAATGCCTCGGTGCCGGTGGCGCAGTAGTTCTCCACCCGGGTCACGGGGATCATGGGCAGCCGCAGGGTGACGGCCAGGGGCATGGCGGTTTTGCCCACGTTGACTTCATCCAT
>JAGTVD010000354.1 GCA_018224505.1 Desulfatitalea sp.
ACTGGCGGATGAAATGGATTGCCTCCTGGATCTCTTGGGTGTTCAACCCGCCCAGCACTTCATCCAGCATGAGCAGTTCCGGCTCGGTGGCGATGCTGCGGGCGATTTCAAGCCGCTTTTTTTGGACTACGTTGAGGTGCTTGGCAGCGGTGTCCTTGAGGTGTTCGAGGTTGACTGCCGCCAGGCTTTCCCTGGCCAAAGTTTCCCACTGCTCCCTGGGACAGCCGGGGTGACGATTGACCACGGCGACGGCTACGTTCTCCAGGCAACTCATTTCACCAAAGGGTCGGGTCACCTGAAAGGTGCGGGCGATGCCGTGCCGACAAATGCGAGATGGCGACAAACCTGTAATCGTTTCGTTTTTGAACTTTACTGTTCCGGTGCTCGGCGGAAAGGTGCCTGCCACAATGTTGAACAAGGTGGTCTTGCCGGCACCGTTGGGACCGATCAGTCCGACGATACTCCCTGCTTCGATGGTGAATCTGACTTCCTCAAGCGCGCACACACCGCCAAAACGCTTGCTCAATCCCTGTCCTTCCAGTAATGCCACGAGTATCACCTCTCATTCTATCTGTTCACGGCCGGCGATGTCTTAGCCACCGCCTGCATCCGGCGCTCCCGCGCACTTTGGTAGATGCCCACCAGCCCTTTGGGGGCGAACCGGGCCACAGTCAGGGCCACCAACCCGAAAAACAGGACATGATATTCACCGTAGGCACGGATGTATTCCGATAGGATCTCCAGGCTGATCGCGCCGATGATGGGACCCACAAAAGATCCCAGTCCGCCGATGACCGTCATGGACAGGACCAGGAACTGCTGGTCCAGGGAGGGTATCTGGGGGGTGACCAGCAGCAGGTAGTGCCCGTAGAGGGCACCCGCCAAACCGGCCATGGCGCTGGAAACAGTGAACGCCATCACGCGTACGCGCACGACATTGACACCCAGGGAAGCGGCGGCCCGCTCGTCGTTCTGAACCGCTCGAAAGTTGAGTCCCATATTGGCGTGGACCATTCGATAAATCACACCCAGGACCAGCAAGGTGGCTACCAGGAAAATGTAGAAATAGGAAATCTTGGAGTATTCGGCAACCAGACCCGGGACTTGGAGACCCATTGTCCCGCGGGTGATTTCGTATTCATTGTTGATAACAATATGCAAAATGGACGAAAAGGCCAGGGTGGTCAGGGAGAGGTAGATACCTCCCATCTTCAAGCAGAGCAACCCCACCAGAAATCCGAAGGCAGTCGCCAGCATGGTTCCGGCCATGACCCCCAACCAGGGGTTAAACCCCGCCTTGGTTGCCAGAATACCTGAGGCATAGGCCCCAATGCCGGCAAAGGCGGCATGACCGAAGGAAACCTGCCCGGTATAGCCGGCCAGCAGGTTCCATGAGGCCGCCATCATGACATAAAACAGGGAAACAATCAGGATATGCTGATGGTATGTACCCAACCCCAGGGGCAGCAAGGCAAATGCTAAAATAGCGGCTGATAAGAGCCATTTATTTCTATTCATCAGGCTTCACTCCGTCCGAACAACCCCGACGGCCGCACCAGCAGCACCAGGATCAGAATTATGAACATGAAAACATGCTTGTAGCCTGTGGACACATAGGCCGCGCCCAGGTTTTCGACCAACCCTAAAATCAGGCCGCCGACGATGCAACCGCGCATGGACCCCATGCCGCCCAGTACCACACAGACAAAGGCCGTCAGCGCCAACGGCACCCCTGCTGTCGGCGTGACCGGAAAGACGGGGGCGAGAATCACACCCGCCGCGCCTGCCAGGGCGCACCCCAATCCAAAGCTCAACATGTTGAGGCGTTTGGTGTTGATGCCATTGAGTTCCGCCATTTCGCGGTCCTGTGAAGTGGCCCGGATCATACGGCCGAACCAGGTCATTTTCAGCATGGCAAAAAAGAGGACAATGACGGCGACACCTGCTGCAAGGGCTGCCAGACGCTGGTTCCCGTAATAGAACAGGCCGAAAACGTTGGTTGCGCCCGACACCCAGTTGGGTGGTTTGTTCGGATAGGGGCCGAAAATCAGCAAGTAGGCATTTTGCAGCACGATCGACAGGATAAAGGTCAGGATCAGGGAGTAGAGTTCATCGCCATAGGTCGGGCGGATTATGGTGTACTCGACCAGAACGCCGAACAGGAAAACGGCGCAGACCGCGATGAACATCGCTGCAAAAGGGTCGAACCCCATGGTGTGGGCGAAAATATAGGAGAAATATCCTGCCAGGATATAAAATTCGCCATGGGCGAAATTGACAACATTCATGATGCCGACGACAAGGGAAACCCCCAATGCCGTGAGCGCGTAGATCATGCCGATCACCAGACCGTTGGTTATGGCTAATGCAAGCATAACACTCCTCTTGGATCATGGGGTGCGATCATGGGGTGCCGGAACCTGCCCGGCACCCCATGGAACTCGGTTAACGTTTGAGTTTTCCGGTGGCGGCATCGGGTGGATAGAGCACGACCTGTTCTTTGTTCTGCCATTGAATGATCAGCATCGGCGGCATCCAGTGATGATATTCCGGTCCGCCCTTGGTGGTGCCGAAGCGCGCCGTGCCGCGGGTGACCAGCAATTCCGTTTTTTCCAGAGCGTCCACCAATATGTCGGCATCCGTGGAACCCGCACGGTTGATGGCGTCGGCGGCGATCAGGACCGCGTCGAACATGGAACGGGATTTGTAGTCGGTCGGGGACTTGCCGAAAGCCTTCACGTAGGATTCCCGGAATTGGGCGGCCAGTTCCGTCAGTTCAACCTTCTCGTGCATGGACGAAACGAAAGTGGCACCGTCACCGTAATCGCCCACGTTAGTCCAGAAGTCCGGCCACAGGCTCGGGGGGCCGGCACCGTCCAGCACCGCTGCTTTGGGCGTCAGGCCGACCTCGCCCGCCTGGGCCACCAGGTAGTGAAGGCCCGTTCCGTAGACGAAAGCGAGTACCACATCGGGATTGAACGCTTTGATTTTGTTCAGCTCGGTGTAAAGATCCTGACTGGTTCTCTCGGTCATCAGAAATCCATATTCGACGCCGATGGTGTCCAGGGCGGCCTTGCAAAGATCGGCGATGCCGATGCCCCAGTCGGTGTTCTCTGCCACAATGTATGCCTTTTTAAAGCCCTCGTGCGCAACCCACTTGGCAATGCTTTCATTCACGACACCTGAGTTGGAAGGCCCGGCCCGGAAGACATACTTGTAGTTTTTGGCGGTAATGGGATCGGCCCAGGCTTCGACCACCACAAACGGTACTTTCAGCCGATTGGCAACCTCAATTTCCGCCAGGGCGGCCGAAGAGTGGCTTTCACCGAGCACCATGACCACCTTGTCGCGCGTGACCAGGCGTTCGAACCCGGATGCGGCTTTGTCCGGCGCACCCGCGGTGTCCTCGAAGACCACCTCGAGTTTCTTGCCCAGTACGCCGCCTTTGGCGTTGACATATTCGGTCGCCAGTTGGATGCCTTCTTCAAAAGCTTTGCCCGTGGCGGCCGCGCCACCGGTCCGGGGTCCGACAACGCCCACTTTGATTGTGTCGGCGGCCAGGGCAGGCCCAAGGAGAAGCACCGTGCCCACCGTGGCCAGCATCAAACAGATCAGCATACGACATTTCTTCATGATATCCTCCTTTAGGATTCAGGTAGACCGAGCGCCCTCAACTTTTCGGCTGTGGGCTTTCCGTTGTTATCCCACCCCCGTCGGGGGTAGTAATCCTCCAGCATGGCGTCGAGATGGCAGACCATGCCTTTTGCCGGTCCGTCCGGCAGCGGTTCCTTGGTGATGCGGTCCGGCAGTTGGTCATCTTTCCTTGAAAAACCATTCCGTATCAGAAAAAGCCGTTCGGCATTGAAAATCCGCTCTCCGGCGGCACACAGTTCTTCCAATGTGTATCCGGCCCCGGTGGCGGCATTGAGCAGCTCCATGATGCCCTGGGGGCGTATGGCCCTGTCGGCCGTGAGCAGGTTGCGCACCGAAAAGAACACGCACAGCCCGGCCGCGTCGATGACTGCAAAGCTGTCCTGCCAATCCTTGACCAGCTGAGCCTTATCCTCCCAAGTCAGGGGGTCGATCAAAAAGGGCACACCCAGGATCTCGATATAAGCCGGATCACCCCGCATGTGGGATGCCCCGATGGGGGAAGTGGCATATGCCAGGCCCATGCCCTGTTCGGCGCGGGGATCATAGCCGGCGAACTCCTGGCCCTTGGCGGTGATTGCCAGTTCCGGGTGTCCGTAGTGCCTGGCCAGCCGCAAACTGCCCTCGGCCAGCAGGTCGCCGATGCCTTTGCGCTCCGCGGTCAGCCGGGTCAGCGCCACCAGAGCCCGGCCATCCCCGAAAGGCAACGGCATTCCGATCTCCTGCTCCGATAGGATGCCTTTTTCGAACATTTCCATGGCGCAGGCGATGGTGCTTCCCATGGTGATCGTGTCCATACCCTGTTCGTTGCAGATATAGTTGGCCTTGGTCAGGGCTGCCAGGTTGTCCACACCACAATTCGAACCCATGGCGTAAATGGTTTCATATTCCGGCCCTTCCCCCTCGCCTTCAAAGCCGGGAACGGTCACTTTGGTGACCCGTCCGCAGGCGATGGGGCAGGAGTAACATGCTTTGTGGGTGACCAGGTAGGTGTCGGTCAACGCCTGGCCGTTGATGGCCTCCCAACCCTCGAAGGTGCCCTGCTGAAAGTTGCGCGTTGGCAGGGCGCCGATAGTTTGCGTTCCGGTGATCGTGGCCGCGGTGCCATAAGTGCGCAGTCCGGGGGGCTGACCCTTGAGGCCCTCGCTGAATTTCTGGTTGAACTGTTTGACCAACGCTTTGAATGTTGTTTCGTCGCAGATGGGAACCGCCGATCGGCCAAAAACGGCGACGGCCTTGAGGTTTTTGGCGCCCATGACCGCGCCCACGCCGGAGCGGCCGGCGGCCCGATCCTTGTCGTTCATGATGCTGGCAAATAGCACTTGCCGCTCGCCAGCCGGCCCGATACATGCCACACGGGCTTCCGGACGGGTTTCCAGTCGCAGGGCGTCTTCGGTTTCATGGGTTGTTTTACCCCAAAGATGGTCGGCCGGCCGCAGCTCCGCATGCCCCTCCTCAAGCCACAAGTAGACCGGCGCCGGGGACCGGCCCGCAAATACGATCATGTCCACCCCGGCCCGCTTGAGTGCGGCGGGGAACTGGCCGCCGGAATTGGAGCAGGTCACCGCACCGGTAAGGGGTGATTTTGTCATCACCATATAGCGGGCGCCGGTGGGCGCCTTGGTTCCGGTCAGAGGGCCTGCGGCCATGATCAGCAGGTTGTCCGGCCCTAAAGGGTCGCAACGGGCGTCAAGTTCCTCCAAAAGAACTTGAATGCCGAAGCCGCGCCCGCCGATGAATTTTTTGGCCATCTCGGGATCCAGGGGTTGTTCCGCGATGGTCCCGCGGGTCAGATCCACCCGCAGGATTTTTCCACGCCATCCGTACATGGGTCACCTCCTTGCCTCAAAGGCGGATGCCTTGGAGAGGCTGGTTTGTGGGATTCGGGGCAGGGGCTTTCAGGCGCCCAACACTGCTTCGACCGCCGCTGCGAGGCACTCGACCACGCGTTCCATTTCCTCGTGGGTGATGATGAACGGCGGGCCCACAATCATGGCATCGCCGTCGGCCCCGGCGAGGCCGACCGCTTTATAGAGCAATACGCCATTATCATATAAGTGGTCCCAGATGCGTTCCGCCACTTTCTCGCTCCTGGGAAATGGCTGACGGTTCTTCCGGTCTGCCACCCATTCGATGCCCCACAACAATCCGATTCCCCGGATGTCGCCGACATTTTGGTGCCCGCCGAGCCGCTTTTGCAGCATTTTCCCCAGTTGGGTGCCTAATTGGGCCACACGGGGCACCAGGCGCTCTTTTTCAAGAATGTCCAATACGGCATTGCCGGCCGCGCACCCCACCTGGTGATGGGAAAAGGTGCCGCCGTGCACGAAGTTGCGCGAACCTTGGCAGATGGCGTCGAACCATTTTCCCTGGACGCCAACTGCCGACAAAGCGATCGTACCACCGGCCAATCCTTTGCCCAGGGTGACCAGGTCCGGCACAACGTCGTAATGCTCCGAGGCGAACCAGCGACCGGTGCGGCCCAAGCCGCAGAGCACCTCGTCCAGAATCAGCAGTACGCCATGACGATCACAGATTTCGCGTACCCGCTGAAAATATCCTTCCGGCGCAGGGACGGCGGCAATGGTGGCCCCACTGACAGTTTCCGCAATAAAGGCTGAAACGGTGGCCGATCCGAGGTTCTGGATTGTGTCCTCCAGTGCTTCAGCACAGCGCAGATTACAGGCCGGGTGGGCCAAGCCGAAACTGCATCGATAACAATAGGGGGCTGGGATATGGTGGTTTTCCGGCAGCATCGGCGCATAGGGCGTTCGAAACCCGGTACGTCCGGTGGCGGCCAGGGCGCCGAGCGAGAGGCCATGGTAGGATTTCCAGCGGGCGATGATGCGGTAGCGCTGGGTCTCGCCCCGTTCCACGTGGATCTGTCGGGCGAGTTTGATTGCCGTTTCAACCGCTTCGGAGCCGGATGTCATAAAATAGAAGCGTTCGATCCCCGGCGGGGCGATGCGGACTAAGCGGTCAGCCAGTCGTTCCACTGGTTCTCCCGTGAACATGGTCGGGTGCACATAGGCGCAGGTGCGCACTTGATGCGCTATGGCCCGGGCGATCTCCTCGCGCCCATGTCCCACGTTGACCACCAGCGGCCCGCCGGACCCGTCCAGAAATCGCCGGCCGTCGGCATCCGTAATCCATAAACCATCGGCGCTGACAGCCGTGGCAAGATTACGGTTCAGTTGTCTGCGGAATACAGCGTCCGGCAGGGAAGGCATCGTTACCTCCGGAAGGGCATCAAATAGGTAATTGTCGGGTGTTGACCATCGGTGTCCCGGCAACTGGGTGCCGGGTTTCAACCCTTGTGGAAACTACCGTAGCAAAATACAAGCCAATGGCCCGGCCCGGGGCTCATTAAGGGCAGCTTCCGACAGCAGCAGGGATTGTGAAATGGCATCCTCTGAACGACTTGGGAGGATAATAACGCGATTTAGTTGATGGCGCCCCTTCATCAGCCCTGTCTTATTGGACGGGTGCCCGTTTCCATGGCGCGTTCTGAGTGAAATCGCGTATTGGGTTGGGGCGCTGCGCTTGACATTGTTTAGGTTATTTAGGATAAATGTAATCCAAAAATTATCCAGAAGAGAATGCGTATTATGGCAACGCCACCCAAAAGGCTGCATATCTTTTCCCTCGATCGGCGGGTGAACCGCTTTCTGTGCAACATCGTGCATAACATCATCGGTCATGAGGTGTTGATTACCGGCCAAAGCATGGATGAGGAGATCTCAGCCTGCGATGGGGCCACACTGGTACTCACTTCTGGCCGACACCTGCTTCCCGAGGCACGCCGCAGATTTCCGGGAATTCCTGTCATGGCCCCCGAACGCATTATCACCGGTTATAATTTGGAAAAAGTGCTGATGCTGCCCAGGGGCACACCTGTGCTGGTCATCAACCATCCCCGCTATGCCACCGAGGAGACCATCACCGCGTTACGGAACATGGGCATCGATCACTTGCGATACACCCCTTTTTGGCAGGGGCGCGAGGGCTCGGCCAGTGTGCGGCGGCTTACCACGGCGATTTCGCCGGGCATGCAGCACCTCTGTCCGGCCCATGTTCGCACCCATATCGACATCGGGCCACGGTTAATCAGCATGGCTTCTTTCTGCCGGCTGCTGATGGCCCTGGACATCGATATCGATTATCTGGAACAATATGCCAATACCTATCACACCTTTTTAATGGCTGCTAGTCGTAAATTGGGTGAGACTCTGAACCATGCCGAAATGCTGGCCAAGCGCAACGAAATCATACTCAACGAATTCGAGGAGGGGCTGGTGACCGTTTCGCCCA